>JACZXW010000050.1 GCA_022571415.1 Pseudomonadota bacterium | reverse complement strand
AACCGTAGCGCCCATGATGGGTTGCACAGACAGACATTGCCGTTACCTGTTACGACTTATTTCACCCCATGCCGTATTGTACGGTGAAATGATCGTGACGGGTGCGCTGCTGCATGGTGATACGGCTTATTTTCTCCAGCATCAGCAGGATGAACCTGTGGCATTTCAACTGGGCGGCAGTGATCCGGCCGGACTCGCACGCTGTGCTGAACTGATTGAACAGGCGGGTTATCAGGAAATTAACCTCAATGTGGGTTGCCCCAGCAACCGGGTTCAGGCGGGCGGCATCGGCGCTTGCCTGATGCGGGAACCGGAACTGGTGGCGACGTGTTTTAACGCGATGCAATCCGTCGTCAGCATTCCAGTGACCATCAAGTGCAGGATCGGAATCGACGATATGGATAGCTATGAATTCTTTATGGGTTTCGTCAAGACAGTTCACCATGCAGGCTGCCGTACCTTTATCGTTCATGCACGCAAGGCAGTGCTCGGGGGATTGTCGCCAAAGGACAACCGGGAAATTCCACCCCTGAAATACAGCTATGTCTATGACATTCAAAAAGCATTCCCGGATGCTGTTTTTGTTCTCAATGGCGGCATGAAAACGACTGCCGACGTTATCGAGCAACTGGAAAAAGTAAAAGGGGTAATGCTGGGTCGGGCAGCCTATTCTAATCCCTGGATGCTGGCAGAACTGGAAAGCAGTATCTTCAATACGCCTCTGCCCAACGGGAATGAAATAGTGATGCAGTACCGCGACTACATGAAGCAGAAAATGGCAGTCGGTACGCATTTTAAGCATATGGCAAAACACCTGCTTGGGTTGTTTGCCAGAGTGCCCGGCGCCAGGGCTTACCGCAGGCATCTGAGTGAGCGTATGTTCAAAGACGATGCCGGGGTCGAATGCCTGGATGAGGCGATGGCATTCATTGACGTTCGCCATGACGGGAATGACAAGTACCTGAGAACGGCTTGATGAGAGCCAGCATTACCAAGTTTTTCGAGGAATTCCTGATGCCTCAAGAAGCCGTCAGCGAAACCGATGACAATCACGATATCCGCTTTGCAACGGCTACCCTGCTGATGGAGGTTTCGCGCGCCGATGAGGGGCACAAGGAAGTGGAAAAGAACGCCATTATCAAGATACTAAGGCAGCTGTTTGATTTCTCCGATGCCGAGGTCAGTCAGCTGATTGAACTCGCCGAGGACGCATCGGATGAAGCTCATGACCTGTTCTCTTTTACCCGGCTCATTAACAAGCACTACGATTACAGTGCCAAGCGGCAGCTGGTCAAGAATTTATGGGAGGTTGCTTTTTCCGACGGTCGCGTCGATGCATTCGAAGAACACATCATTCGCCGCATATCAGGGCTGGTACACCTTGCCAACGAAGATTTTATTCGAGCCAAGATTCTGGCGCGGGAGAGCTCGGCGAATCGCGGCCCTGTTGATGGCCAGCTACGCGACCCGATCCCTGGGTAGTGCGGGGTTACCCTGACTTTCGTTCTCCAGGGCTTCCACCAGTTCCCGGAATTCACCCTGGTTACGCTCGTTCAAGCTCATCAGAACTTTATGCGCTTCAAGCACCTGTTTTCTGAGGTTCGATTCAGAGATTATCTCGGCAGGCAGTTCCCCCAATTGACCACACTCGGTGATCAGTTCTTTGAGAATTACAAACACCTTCTCAAATCCCATACTCTCGAGAATGCGGGTGATATCTTCGTTCGGGGAGATGATCGTGGGGATTGTGCTGAATGTCTCCTGGGTGGTGAGTGAAATCTTGGCCAGCAGACCCAGGGAAGTGCTGTCAATGGCATCGGTTTCCGTCAGGTCAATGATGATCGATTTGAATGTCTTGCATTGACTTAGCTTGGACAGGAACGTGCTTATGGTAGGGCCCAAGGTTACCCTTACGTCGCCGACAAATTTCAGGACCTGGACCCCGTCCCTTTCTGCAAATAATATCTTACCCATCAAACTACCTAACTCCGGCTACTGTAAAGACCGCAATATCGTCTGGAACATTCCTGGTACTCTCAATCCCAAGTTGTTCTGCCAGAGCTTCTACGTCCCTCTTGCCACATTTTACCACTGATAACAGGTGTTCTTCTTTAGCCTTCAGTGTCTGTTGAGGCATAATTTCGAACACTCCGTCGGAAAACATCACTATTGTGAAGTGCAACGGCAATAAAACTGACCGCGAATCATACTCCGGGGATTGATATAAACCTAGCGGTAATCCACCTATTTCCAGGAATTGTGCAAGATCATCACCACTGAGAATAGCCCCAGGAAACTGGGCTGCATTACTGTACTCAAGTGTATTCTCATCACAATTCACGATGCCAAGAAACATGGTCACATGCTGTTCCAGATCACACTGTAAAATTTCACGGTTCAACCAGACCAGAATGCTGCCCGGGGAATCAAGACCGAGGCTTTCGAAATCACGTTGCAACCTTCTTGACAGGCTCTTTAGCAACACCGTTACAAACGCGCTCGACGCGCCATGCCCGGATACGTCTGCGATGTAGAACAGCATTCTTCCATCTGGCAATTCGAAATAGTCAATGAAATCACCGCTCAGGATCAGGGAAGGAAAAATCCGGTGATCAAACGTCACCTTGCCTATCGTCGTGGGCGTAGGCGGCATCATGCCGCGCTGCACCCTGAAACCCGCCTGCTGGTCACGTTCGAGGATCTTCAGGTTTTCACCCAATTTGAGATTCAGGTCTTCGAGCTTCTCTTCGCTGGTGATGTGATCTTGATGGATAGAATGACGCTGGATACTCTTGTCGATAACATATTTCAATAGCGTCCCCTGGCCACTCATAAATCTCAGAAAATCCGTGGCACCCGCTTCCAGCAAACTCACCAGCCTGTCCTCTTCTCCATTAACACTCGTAAGGATTATCGGCATGGCGGCATCAATCTTTAGAATCTCCCTGATCAGGGAGTGGGCATCAAGCGTTAATTCGCTTAAGGAAAGCAGCACGAGGTCAGGTTTGGAGGTACGAATTTGAGAGAGACAGTCACCCTCAGTGGTAACGTTAGTCGTGTTGAAGCCACTGTCTTGAAGCAGACGCTGTAGTTCACTTTCAGCATCTGATGGCTGCTCCACCACCAGTATTTCACTGTTGCCGACACTCAATCTAATGCCTGCACATCTAATCCACACACTGTGGTCGGAAAATAGCTCATTTTCACCCAACTAGAGCAAGAAACGGGGCAAACTTTACCCCCCAAACTCAATATTTACAAGTATTTAGGGCAGTTTTCTCGACAAAGGGTAATACCCGATCAAAGGTCGTTCCGGCGAGGCTTTTCAGGGTGCAGAGAGACGGCAGGAAGCGAGGTCAAGTCGCGAATAATCAGACCGCCTAAAGCCGCCACCGGCGCCCCTCTTTTTTATCGTGCGAAGTCATCAGCGAACGGGTCGCTTGCCTCACCATCATTTACCAGGTATTCACGTCTCTGCAAATACGCATCCCGGTAAAAAATATACTTGTCGCCAAAGACAACACTCTCCAGGTTAAGCAGGTCAGTACGATCCCGCACGACACCCATGGTGTAAATCAGGTTTCGATGAGATACAGGATAGAGGTAGCGAAGCGGATTGAGCGCGCCATCGAGAATTCTGGCTACGCCATCACGCACAGAAGCCGGACCCAGCCCGGGAATGACAACATAAGGCCCATTTGGAATATGCCACCTGGCAAAGGTCTGACCCCAGTCTTCTTCGTGCTGGTCAAGTCCCATTGCTGAAGCCAGATCGATTAGCCCACCGATACCGACGGTGGAATTGATCAAAACCCTCAGCAGATCACTGCCCCCGTCGCCGACCTTGCCCTGCAGCACATTATTGACGGCATTGCCCACATCCTCCAGGTTGGCAAATGCATTGCCGATGCCGTGCCGCGCAAACCGGGGAATGATCTTGCGATAGGCAACCGCCACCGGTCTTACCAGAATCCTGTCGGCAAAATCATTGAAATTGTGAGTAACTCGATTTACCTGGACCCATGGGTCCGGATCCGTGAATTCATCTTCCTTGTTTTGCGCCATCGCGGGGGTTAACAGCGCCATTGACAGGACGGTACCGAGGATCAAGGAAACTGGCTGTTTCATTTAATGACTGGCGGCCGGCGATAAAGACTTCGCCCATTCTTTTTCAAGGCGCTTGCCCGACACCGGCATACTGGTTCCGACAGGCTGCGCAAACAACGACACTCGATACTCCTCCAGCATCCAGCGATATAGCTGCAGCGCCTCCGGTATCGGATCATCGAGCTCAAACAGTCTCTGGGCATAAGTCGTGATCTCGACCATATTCGCCTGGTCACGATCCAGATTACCCTGCAACTTGTCCAGCCTGTACTGGATCGCCTTCAGGTAACGCGGGTACTGGCGCAACCAGCGTAACGGTACTTTCACCAGGAATCCCGGTAGCAGCAACCGGCCAAGTTGATCCTTAATATCAGAATAGGCTAGCTGGACGGCCTCTATCGCTATCCGTTTCAATCGCTCTTCTATCTCCAGCGATTGTTGCAATATCACTTCGAGCAATCTCGCCACCTGGTCCATCATTTCCATCAGATGCTGTTTTTCCAGCAATCGCCGTCTGAATTCAGGTTCGCTGCGCACCTTCTCTTTCCCTTCAACAAAGGTATATCTGAAAATAGCCGCAACCGTTTGGCTCAGCAACTCCTCCCTGGAACCACGGGTAGCATAAAAGAGTGCAAATTTTTCAAAGTCGGGAATGTTTTTCTCCACATACTTTTTCTGCTCACTAAGCTGCAGCATCACCAGCCGCAACAGACCCAGCTCGCTCTGCCGCCCGGCCAGGAGTTGGTTATCTATCACCTCGATGGAAACACTGTCCCCTTTATCTACGATCGCGGGATAGCCCTTGATGCGAATACCGGCTTGCTCAAACTCAACCTGTGCCGGCAGGTCACCAAAGGTCCAGTCAGTGATCCCTTCCTTCTCTATATCATGGCGGATCCGCTGACTGAATCCGCGAGTCACCTCTCCTGCAAACTTTTTTATCAGGGTATTGATGTCGCGGCCTCGACCAAGGATCTTCCCGGTTTCATCGACGATGCGAAGATTAAGCTTGAGGTGGCGATCAATGACAGAAGCATTAAAGGCGTCCTGCGGTACCTTGACGCCACTGAGCCGAAATAATCTCTCAGCCAGAACAGTTGCGAGCTCACGTCCGTCATATTCAAGCCCCTCAACAACCTTGTCCGCGTACTCTGGCGCAGGAACAAAGTTCTTACGCAGCGATTTCGGCAAAGATTTAATCAGGGCAAGGCATTTTTCCCTGAGCATACCCGGGATTATCCAATCGACCTGGGCTTTAGAGACCTGTCTCAAAATTGCCACTGGTATGTCGACACTGACCCCGTCATCCTCATGTTGCGGGTCGAAATGATATTCGAGTTTGAGGTCCGCATCTGCAATCTTGATACTGTTGGGATAGAGCTTCTCGGACAGGGTGACCTGTTGTTTCATTAACATCGCCTTGTCGAGATAAAGCAGCCTGGGCGTTTTTGCTTCAGCGACATTCCTGAATGCGTCGAGCTCAAATTCACTGACCACATTGGCGGGTAACTTCTGGTCGTAGAATTCGTAGAGGGCATAAAAATCCACAAGAATGTCGCGTTTCCTGGATTTGGATTCGAGCTTCTCAATTTCACCGATGAGCAGATTGTTGTATCGATAAAATCCAGCCTCAGTCTCAAGCTGCTGCGACACCAGTCCTTCCTGGATAAATATCTCTCTCGCCTGCACTGGGTTGACGGCAGCAAAATCCACACGCCGCTTCTTCACGATCACCACGCCGTACAAGCTCACCTCCTCATAGACGAATACCTGTCCTTTTTCTGCATCGAAATGAGGTTCAAAAAAGTTACGCCTGAGCAGGTGGGTTGCCAGGGGTTCAATCCATTCGGACTCTATCTGTGCGACATTGCGCGCAAACAGCCGCGTCGTTTCCACCAGTTCAGAGGAAACAATCCATTTAGGTTTACGCTTGAACTGGGACGAGCCCGGGAATATGTACTGCTTGCGATTTCGTGCCCCGGTATATTCGTTGTCGTCGGTTTTCTCCCCTATATTGCCTAACAATCCACTGAGCAGTGCACGATGGATACTGCCGTAATCGGCTGGCTTGTGGTTTTCCTTCAGATTCATTTCGCGGCACAGCAGGTGAAGCTGACGATGCACATCCCGCCATTCCCGCATACGCATGAATGACAGATATTTCTTACGGCAGAATTTTCTCAGTTGGCTCTGGCTAAGCTTCTGCCGTTCATCCTCGTAACTGTTCCACAGATTAACGAACGCCATGAAATCTGATTGTTCATGCCAATATTGCTTGTGCGCTTCATCCGCGGCCTGCTGATGTTCAAGGGGTCGCTCCCGTGGATCCTGAACAGACAATGCACTGGCAATAACCAGCATTTCAGAGAGACAACCCGTTCGGCCCGCCTCGAGCAACATTCGGGCTAATCTCAGGTCAAGCGGGAACCTGGCAATATCCTTTCCAAGGCGAGTAATCTTCCGCGCCTTATCTACCGCCTGAAGCTCGTTCAACAGGTGAAAACCATCATTAATCTGTCGCTGATCGGGTCTTTCCAAAAAAGGGAATTTCGACATATCGCCGAGGTGCAATTGCAGCATTTGCAATATGACAGAAGCAAGATTGGTACGCAGGATTTCCGGCTGGGTAAATTCCGGCCTGGCGTCGAAATCCTCCTGCCCATAAAGCCTGAAACAAACTCCATCGGTGACCCGCCCACAACGGCCTTTCCGCTGCTGCGCACTCGCCTGGGAAATGGCCTCTATGGGTAACTGCTGTACTTTCGATCGATAGCTGTAACGGGAGATCCTGGCGAAACCAGGATCGATCACATAACGAATGCCTGGAACGGTGAGAGATGTTTCAGCGACATTGGTGGTAAGCACAACCCGGCGCATGGCGTGGCGTTGAAATACACGATTTTGTTCATCCACACTGAGGCGAGAATACAAGGGCAGCACTTCGAGTTTTCTGCCTCCTTTATTCAATAGCGTGGAGCGCCGGATCAGCTGCGCCACTTCCCTTATCTCCCGTTCCCCGGCAAGGAACACGAGCACGTCTCCTGCCTGCGCCCGTCCTTTCTCCAGCTGACTGGTTTCATGCAGTGCCGCAAGGATACCCTGGTACATCAATTCATCAGAATCTCTGGCGCGGGTCGATTCAGTCAGCGGCCTGTAGTGAACTTCCACCGGGTAGGTTCTTCCTGAAACCTCGATAACAGGCGCGTCGTTAAAATGCTTCGAAAAACTTTCCACGTCGATTGTGGCGGAAGTAATGATGACCTTAAGATCCGGACGTTTCGGCAGGATGCGTTTGATGTATCCCATGAGAAAATCGATATTGAGACTTCGTTCGTGGGCCTCATCGATGATCAGCGTGTCATAGGCTTCAAGAAACTTATCCTGCTGTGTCTCTGCCAGCAGGATGCCGTCCGTCATGACCTTGATATGAGTTTCCGGATTTGTCTGGTCTGTAAAGCGAACCTGGTAGCCTACCTGTTCGCCAAATTTAACATCGAGTTCCTCGGCAATACGATGCGCGACCGTCCTCGCTGCTATCCGCCTTGGCTGGGTGTGACCAATAATACCCTGGATGCCGCGACCGATTTCAAGGCAGATTTTAGGCAATTGGGTTGTTTTTCCCGAACCCGTTTCCCCTGACACGATAATGACCTGGTTGGCGGTAATCGCTGCTGAAATTTCCTGGACCTTCCCTGTAATTGGCAGGCTCTCCGGGTAAGTCGGTTTGGGTGCTGCTGCCTGCCGTTTTTCAACCAGCTCGATGGAGCGCTCGATCCTGTCCGATAAATTCGCACGGCTGTATTTGCCACGCAACTCGCGTTGAAAACGAAATCGATCCTTGATCATGCAAAGATCAATCCGGGCCTTAAGGTCCTTGACGGAAGGTTTGCTCACAGTGGGAATCCATGCCGGGATGAAAACAGGGTGCTGATGGACGCGGATTATATTCTTAAGCTGGTAATGCGTCATCCCTGGGTATCAGAGGGATGTCGAGGAATAGTGGTGGATCCTGAATGTCGCTTTGCGACTTCAGGATGATTTCGCCTTTGGGCGAAATCACTTTGTCAGGTAATTCATTCCGTTTTCAATGCCGCGGATAGTAAGCGGAAACATCTGATTCTCAACCAGCTTGTTAGTTAAAGCAACAGAAGTGGAATACTCCCAGGTGTCGAGTGGCGTGGGGTTGATCCAGATGACCTTATCGAAGGTATCCATCACCCGTTGCAGCCACACGGCACCGGGCTCCTCATTCCAGTGTTCCACACTACCGCCGGAATGGGTAATTTCATAAGGCGCCATGGTGGCATCCCCGACAAAAATCACTTTATAGTCATGGCTATACTTGTGCAGGATATCCCAGGTTTCAATTCTTTCGCTCATCCTGCGGTTATGTTCTTTCCAGACTCCATCATAGATAAAGTTGTGGAAGTAGTAGGTTTCAAGATGTTTGAATTCGGAGCGGGCAGCAGAAAACAGCTCTTCACAAACCTTTACGTGGGCATCCATGGAACCGCCGTTATCCAGCAACAATAATACTTTAACGGTGTTGTGCCTTTCCGGGCGCATGATGATATCGAGCAGACCACCATTCCTTGCGGTTTTATCAATGGTGGTATCTATATCGAACTCATCCTCGGCACCGGTGCGAGCCAGTTTGCGCAAGCGACGCAGGGATATTTTCAACCCGCGAGTTCCTAATTCAATATTGTCATCGTATGCCTTGTAGTCACGACGGTCCCAGGTACGTTTGCCGCGCCTTTTTTTACCCCTGCGCTGATCGCCTTCCTTGCCACGTCCATTTTCGCCTTTGCCTTCCTTGTCCTTGTCCTTGCCTTCACCTCTGGCGGCTTTTTCCACTTCCCGTTTGAAAGCCTCGATGAGCTTTTCCAGGCCGCCCAGAGAATTGATCTTGTCCAGTTCTTCTTTGGTCAGGGATTTCTCAAATTCCCGGCGTAGATATTCATCAGGAATGAGTGATGCAAGCATGCTGGCAAGATCTTCGAGACCCTTGAAGTAGGCACCGAAAGCCCGGTCAAATTTATCGTAATGGCGCTCATCCTTCACCAGCGCCATGCGGCTCAGGTAGTAGAATTCATCGACATCGGCATACACCAATCGCGCTGTAAGTATTTCATGCAGATGCAGTAATTCGGTAATCGAAACCGGAATTCGTGCTTTCTTAAGGGCCAGAAAGAAGTTGATCAGCATGCTCTTGTCCTTTGCAGCCTAGTCTCTCGACTAGGCCGAGCCTCCCCCACTACTGCTGCTTTGCCGACGATTCATAAATGCCAGGCGTTCCAGCAGTTGGACGTCCTGTTCATTTTTAACCAGCGCACCATATAAAGGTGGAATCGCCTTGGTGGTATCTCGATTCGTCAGAATTTCGTCAGGAATGTCGTCTGCCATCAACAACTTAAGCCAGTCGATCAGTTCAGAGGTCGATGGTTTTTTCTTCAGGCCAGGCACCTTGCGAACATCAAAGAATATTTCCATTGCCTCTTTCACCAGATCTTTTTTGATATTGGGATGATGTACATCCACAATCGCCTGCATCGTTTTACGATCAGGGAACTGGATATAGTGGAAAAAACACCGGCGCAGAAACGCATCGGGTAGTTCTTTTTCGTTGTTACTGGTAATAACAACGACGGGGCGCACCTTGGCCTTGACGATTTCCCCGGTTTCATAGACGAAAAATTCCATGCGGTCCAGCTCCAGCAGCAGATCGTTTGGAAATTCAATATCAGCTTTGTCAATTTCATCTATCAGAAGGACAACTTTTTCCTCCGAATCGAAGGCCTCCCAGAGCTTACCCTTTTCGATGTAGTTGTTAATATCATTGACTCGTCCATCTCCCAGCTGTGAATCACGCAGTCGGGAAACCGCATCATATTGGTACAGACCCTGTTGTGCCTTGGTGGTTGATTTGATGTGCCACTGAATTAATTCCATACCCAGTTTATTGGCGATTTCCTCGGCCAACATGGTTTTGCCGGTGCCGGGTTCACCTTTGATGAGGAGCGGCCGTTCCAGCAGAACAGCGGCATTAACAGCCATCTGTAGTTCTTCGGTCGCTATATAAGTGGCGGTGCTGGAAAATTTCATATTGTTGTAACCATAAATAAGGAAGTAAAACGGGCGTGTGCAGCTTCGCGTACTTTAATTTGCCGGACTATACATATCAAGGGGTGGCAGTTACGTGATACATACAGATAATGATGCTGAATGCCCTGCCATGAGCGATCGAACGATAGCTGAACAGTCTCACAGGATAAACACGGTCCTTCGTCTTTGTTCATGATGGCTCACGACCAGTTCCTTCAGCTGCCCCAGGGTTGCGCCGGATGAGCCGCGCTGTTAGTACCAGCAACATAACAAATGAGGAAAACAGCAAGGCAATGCCGCCTTTCATGCCCGCTTTTGCCCCTTCCAGCAGCAGATCCATCAGCAGTACAACGATAGCAGGCGCGTAAAACTCCGGTGATTCCCCAGCATACCAGGGCGTAAATATGACGACGATTACGATACCACGCAACAATTCTCGCCAACCCCGGTGACTGATAAAAGACGTTATCTTCCACCAGACAACACAGCAGCCAACTCCAGCGGCGCAGTATACCGCCCAGGCAACCGGATATTCATAGCCGCCAAAAAAATCTGTCACGATCTTCCTGTATCCAGGACGATGGTTATCGAGACAAGGATTATCAAGACGGTCACCCGCACTACTGCTCTACCCAGCGAATAATATTTTCCTCGAAATTATCCGGATGCACATGTTCTTCTGAAATGCATTTACCCCTGACTGATATACCTGCCTCCTGCACGGATTCCGCACGACCTGAAACCAGGGGATGCCACCAGGCAAGATCCTTGCCTTCGGCCACCAGCCGGTAAGCACAAGTGGTCGGCAGCCACCTGAACGCTTCAACCGTATCCGGGGTAAGCCATACACAATCAGGCACCAGCGAATGGCGATCCTGATAACTCGTGCATCGACAGGTTGACTCGTCCAGGTATTTGCAGACGACCGATGTATAGTGAACCTCGCCGGAATCTTCATCCTCAAGCTTATGCAGGCAGCATCGGGCACAGCCATCACACAGGGATTCCCATTCCTGCCGCGACATCTCTGTTAGGGATTTTTCCTTCCAGAAGCCCACCGATCTCCTCCTCTAGCCCAACGCCTCAATGAGGTCGTTTCCAATCACTTCTTTTCTCCATCCGGAAAGTTCCACTGGCAAGGAAAAGTTCCCATTCTTGTCTTCAGATCGAAGTAACTGCTCCAGATGGCGTCGTTTTGTCAGCAACTCGGGTGCAACAGACAGCACCTCAGCCTTGTCCTGGACTACCTGTCGAAGTTGCCCAAGCTGTTTGCTGTCAATTCGAGTGGACTCTTTTTCCACCAGCTGCGGACATTGCTCTTCCGGCAGAATCCTCGCCTCCGCCGCGAGAAACAGCAGATCATCGCCATATTTACGCACCTGCCTGGGGGACATCTTGGCGTCATACTGCAGATCCTGTTTCCGGGAAATATTCGCGATGGCAATATTCATCAGCGACTTCTGTTCCACTATTCGATTACGCGGCACGTTCAATTCTCGCGCCCGAACTTCCCGCCAGGCACAAAGTGATTTGAGGACCGAGAGTTGCTTCCTGTCCAATTTCCAAAGTCCCTTAACTTTGTGATAACAGGAATCAGGTTCTATCATGATCGCCAGGTCCACGCTCAGATCTTCACACTCTTCCCTCACCCAATCCTCTCGCTGCATTTTCTGAAGACGATCACGTTGGATCTCGTACACTTGCAGCAGATAGATAACATCGAGAGCGGCATAGTCCAGCTGGCTCTTCGTCAATGGTCGTTGCAACCAGTCTGATCTTGTTTCTTCCTTGGGCAGGGTCACGGACAGGTAATGTTCCACCATATTCTGGTAACTGATGGAAAAACCGACCCCAAGGGCAGCCGCGGCAATCTGTGTATCTATTACAGGAGAGGGAATGGCGTCCAGGCAATATTTGAAAACTTCCATGTCTTCGGAACAGGCGTGAAAAACCTTGACGAGATCCGTCGCCACAATAAGATTTGCCAGGGAAGACAAGTCATCTACCACCAGAGGATCAATCAGATAACACACCTCACCGTCATATATCTGGATTAATCCCACCATTGGGTAGTAGGTATTAAACCGCGCAAATTCGGTATCTATGGAAACAACGGACTTCCCCATGCATGCGTCCATTGCATCCTGAAGATCCTGCTCACTTTCGATGTAGCGTATCGGTGCCGGCATGATCAGAGTGTCTTTCTGCCCTCTAGTGCATGGGACAAGGTTCCGCCATCGACAAATTCCAGCTCGCCGCCAAGTGGAATGCCGTGTGCGATCCTCGATAGCAATACACCCAGCGGTCTTGCCACTTCAGAGATGTAATGTGCGGTAGCCTCACCTTCTATGGTAGAACCCATGGCTAGGATGACTTCTTTTACTCCCTGGCCACATCTTTTCAGCAATAGCTCGATCCCAATTTCCTCAGGTCCAATGCCGTCAATCGGTGAAAGATGACCTTTCAGCACAAAATAATACCCGCGGAAAGCACCGGAATGCTCTATCGCCAGAACATCAGCAGGCGTTTCCACGACACAAAGGATGCTGGCATCCCGGGCAGGGTTACTGCAGATCTCGCATATTTTCTGTTCTGTAAGATTACGACAGGATTCACAGTTGCCGACGGACTCCATTGCTTCCGATAATTTATCCGCCAGTTGCCTGCCGCCATCACGGTCCCGCTCCAGGAGATGCAGCACCATTCTTTGTGCCGTCTTTGGTCCGACTCCCGGCAGGCATCGGAAAGCTTCAGTCAATTGATTGATGATCGATGAATGGTTCACGCTTGTCTCAGCTGAAGGGAAATTTAAATCCGGGCGGCAATGGTATACCCGACGTTAATTCAGATATTCTGTCTTTCTGGTTATTTTCCACCTTTCTCACCGCATCATTGACCGCAGCGGCAATCAAATCTTCCAGAATCTCCTTTTCTTCTGATATCAGGCTGTCATCAATCTCAACTTTCTTCACATCATGACGTCCGGTCATGGTGATCTTTATCAATCCCGCTCCCGATTCCCCGGTGACCTCGGCCTTCGCTATTTCATCCTGAATCTTCTGGACTCTCTCCTGCATCTTCTGGGCTTGCTTCATCAATTCGCCGAACCCACCTTCCATCGTCATTGCGAATCTCCGGTATGACTTACCGGCGTGATGCTTTTCGGGTCGAGTGTGCCGTTAAAAGTTCGAATGAGTTCCTGGATATTTTTGTCTCCTTCGATGGCGCTCACAGCCCTCGCCTGGTTTTCTTCCTGCTGGCGGCGGTCCAGCTGGGCAGGTGTTTCCGATTCAATGATCCCAACTTCAATGCTGACTCCTATTTCCCGGCCATACAGTTTTGTCAGCGCCCGGGATATTCTGGATTCATGGGTCTTGTTCCACAGACTCGCATGCTGCTCGTTTAGCAACAGATGGCAGTGATTATTCTCGCTGTTACCCAGCGTACAATTCGCCGCCAGGGTTTTTGTCACACCAGCCAACTCAAGCTGCTCGAGAATACGATGCCAGTCACCGGATATCTCCACCGGCGCAACGCTTGAGTTACTGGTGCTGTAGGTTCCTGCTTGCGCAGGAATGACCGGGGTTGTTGCAGGCTTTTTATCTATCTTTGACAGCAGGTCCGCGATCGGGCTCTCGCCAGAAGCATTTCCGTTGGGGCTGTTACTGCTGGTCTGCTTCACGTCCAGGGTAAACGCCAACATCCGCAGCAGGATCATTTCGAATCCGCTGCGCGGATCTGGGGCCATGGGTAAATCACGTTTACCGATCAAGCCAATCTGGTAATACAGCTGAATATCTTCCCTGCTTACCGCTTCCGCTACTGCTACCACCAGATCCCGATCACCCTGACTGTTGTCTATACCATCCGGTACGGCATGCGCCACTGCTATGCGATGCAGCACACCGAGTAATTCGTCCAGCAAGGCTGAGTAGTCAGGTGCAAATTGTGCAATCCTGTCAACCTTGTCCAGCAGCTTGGCACCATCGTTGGAGATGAGTGCATCAAGGAGTTCATAGACTTCACGCTGGTCCATATTTCCCAGCATGGATTTGACGGCATCATCGGTGAGGAAGTTTTCACTATACGAGATTGCCTGATCCGTCAGGCTTAATGCATCCCGCATACTACCGTCCGCAGCACGACCAATTTGCCACAATGCGCTTTCTTCAAACTTGATATCTTCCCTGGGTAACAATTGTTTCAGGTAATTGACAATTCTCTCCGGCGGCAGATTTTTTAAATTGAACTGCAAACAGCGAGACAGGACAGTGACCGGCAGTTTTTTCGGCTCGGTGGTAGCAAACAGAAACTTGACATGCTCAGGCGGTTCTTCAAGAGTCTTGAGCATTGCGTTGAAGCTGCTCTTCGACAGCATGTGAACTTCATCTATCAGGTAAATTTTAAAGCGGCTGCAGGTAGGCATGTACTGAACATTGTCGAGCAACTCGCGCATATCATCGACGCCGGTACGAGATGCAGCATCTACTTCGATGAGGTCAATATTTCTCCCCTGGGAAATCTCGTTGCAGGTTCCGCACTCACCACAGGGTGTGGCGGTGATGCCTTGTTCACAATTCAGGCACTTCGCCAGGATCCTGGCAATGGTGGTTTTGCCAACACCCCGGGTACCGGCAAAGAGGTATGCATGGTGCAGTCGGTTCTGTTCCAGCGCGTTAATGAGGGCGCGCAGGACATGCTCCTGACCTTCGAGCTCGGCAAAGGTTGAAGGCCGGTATTTTCTTGCAAGTACCTGGTACGACATTGAATTCCTGAAAGTAGGTCGCGTAATTTATCCTTACGCCATCGCTGATTGTATCTTAACTGGTTGTGGCCGGCGAGGTGCGACCGGCGAGGTGCGGCCGGCTGAGGTGTGGCCGGCGAGGTGCGACCGGCCGAGATGTGGCATCATGCAAACGCCGATCAATGCATGGACAAATACACCCCGCTGCCAGTACAGTCGTCGTCCCATCTTTCAAAGATCGGTTTATGACCAATTTTCTCTGTTTCGGACATCGGGGCGCATGCGGGTACGAGCCTGAAAACACATTAAGCTCATTTACCATGGCCATCGACATGGGCTGCCCCTGGATTGAGCTGGATGTGTACGCCGTAGCAGGAGAGCTGCTGGTTATCCATGATGATTCGCTGGAGCGAACAACCAATGGCGTGGGTGATGTCATGGCTTCCACCCTGGAGTATCTGAGACACCTGGATGCAGGCGAAGGCCAGCAGATTCCTACGCTACGAGAAGTCGTGGAACTAGTCGACAGACGCTGTGGCGTCAATATTGAACTGAAAGGCCCGGATACAGCCTTGCCGGTATCCAGCTTCCTGTCCTCCCTTTGTGACCAAGGCTGGGATGGCCACCAATTTCTCCTGTCGTCGTTTAGGCATTCGGAACTGACAAAGGCGGACCCGCGATTCAGGCGCGGCGCCTTGTTTTACAAGGCTGTTCCAGACTATTTCGCCAGGACCTCAAGCCTGGGTGCCTATTCGATCAATCTATCGCGGAAACTGGTAGACGAAACACTGGTGGACGAGGCCCATGCCCGTGGTCTTAAAGTGTACGTCTACACCGTCAATGAGCCAGACGAAATACAACACATGATGCAGCTCGGGGTCGATGGTATTTTCTCTGATTACCCGGACCGGGTCCTCAATGCAATGGGAGTGTCCTAGTTGGACGTCACCATCAAGCCTGCAGAGAAATCAGATAGAGGGATTTTCGAAAACCTGCTTGAACTCTATTTACATGATTTCTCTGCGTTCGCACCGGTCGAAATCAGGCAAGACGGACACTTCGGTTATCCTTTTCTGGACAAGTACTGGAGCGATCCGGACCGATTCGCGTTCCTGATACTGGCCGACGCACAGCTCGCCGGATTTGCCCTGGTCAGGCAGAAAAACGAACTTGGCAGTGGTACTAGAACGACAGATCTGGCGGAATTTTTTGTGCTGCGGCAATTTCGCCGCCAACAGGTTGGCAGCCGGGCTGCAATAATGATATGGGACCTGTTTCCCGGCCCGTGGCAGGTTCGAGTACTGGTAAGTAACCGTTCCGCCTACCCTTTCTGGAAGAAACTGATCACGGCTTACAGCCCCGATCAGTTCGAAGAAATCAAGGAGACTAGTTCTCTGGGAGAAACGAAGCAGTTTTCATTTGAGGGAAAAACTGATGCAAAAATTCACCGGCGCTAGTTCGCCAGGTCGTCTATCTTTTTCCCGAGATCATATTTTTCATCGGTAACAATTTTCTCCAACACCTCGATCCGTTGCCTGGCATCATCAAGGTCGGCTTCAAGAGATTCAAGATCAGCTTCGAATTCTGATAACTTCTGGCTGCCTGCCTTACCGCCGCCGAACTTTGAGACTTTGATAATCCTTATAACGCCATTTGTGATGATGGCACATGTCGCAATGACTGCTATGGCCATCCAAAAACTGCTAACCATGCTCCTCTCCTTTGTTCATTTTCTGCTTGTTCCTGCGCCGTCGCATCAACTTGCCGGAACCGGATATCAGTTTTGAAATATCAGGATAACCACCGTAACTGACTTTGCCACTACCGCTGATGATGACATCGAGATCATCACTGACCGAAACATTGGCATTACCGCTTCCGGAAATCTTGACCCGCGCAAAATCACTTACCAGGCGTTCGGCTTCATAGGTACCTGCACCCGAAATCAGCACTGATTGCGCCTCGATGTCGCCCGCTACCTGGACACTGCCGGAGCCGCTGATCACCACATCGAGTCTGTCAGCCGTCAGGTTATCCAGTGAAATATAGCCTGAACCCATGACTTCCATGACAACAGCGTCATTGTCCAGGTCGGGAATGATGATCTTCCCGGCCCCGGTCAACACCAGTTTGCACACCTCCTTCGTATAGAGATCGTAGGAGATCACTTCCCGGTTAACCCTGAGGGATACTATCTTTGGCGAGACGTATCCCAGGCGCAACAGTGAATCTCTGACTTCAGACTCAATATGCTCCATGACATAGGCAGGCGCATGGATGGTTAGAGATTCTCTATCTCCCTGGGTGATCTTCAGCGTACCAGGTCCCCTAAAAAGGACCTGGTCAAAGCCTGAAACCTGTCTGATTTTTACTGACATCGGGGCCGTTCCTGCTTAGCTGTCTTCTCCGGAAATTTTCTTCAATTCCCGCTGTAACTCGAAGGTTGAGGATGTCACATGAGTTTCCATACTTCGCAGCCGATTTTCGATATCGCTGAATTTTTCTTTCGCGGTTCGCATCGCTTCCTTGTTGGAAACCTGTTGTGGAGCATCTTCCTGGCGCGCTTTTCTCCTTTTTCTCACAAGGCGTGGTTCCTCTTCATCATCGTCCTCCAAATCATCAAACCTGTCGGTAACCTGGCGATAGTATGGCTTGTCATCCATGAGGAAATAGGTAATGAAGTACACTGGTATGGCAACAGAAGGGATGAAGATGAGCCCCAGTATGGCCACCATCCGCACCTGCCAGGTACTCACAGCGAAATACTCGGCTGTACCCGCACATACGCCACATATCTTTTTGTTTCGTTTATCCCGGTAGAGATTTCCCCTGCGTCGGTTTCCGTAGGAGCGCCTAATGCCATACCCCCAATCCCATTTATCCCAACCGTGTCGTTGCTTTCTTCTCCTTCTGCGTTTTCTTAATGCATCACGCGAGGCTCGTCTCTGGCGTTTGCTGTCATCTTCCGTGTCGCCACCTGTGTCACCATACTCACTGGCCCGCTGTTGCGTTTGCCTCGCGTCGACCCTGGCAGCTGCGGC
>JACZXW010000049.1 GCA_022571415.1 Pseudomonadota bacterium | reverse complement strand
ATGGTGCCGCTAAACAGTTACCACGCCTTGAAAACGGCACGGATTACCAACGGCACACCAGCGGAGGGTTATTTTGTTTTCTGTAAAGGTGGGTATAACGACAGGCAGGGTATTCAGGCGAGAATGTTTGCGTCTGCCCTGGGCGTTACCGAAGACCCTGCAACGGGAAGTGCCAATGGATGCCTGGCGAGCTACCTGGTTGAATACGAATATCTTGGCAGCAACGAGGTAGAAGTTGTTGTGGGGCAGGGCTATGAAATTGATCGCCCCTCACAACTTTATCTCAGGGCGTCTAAACTCGATGCTGTATATGACATTCGTGTTGGTGGAAAAGTTCGCGTGGTTGCAGAGGGCAAGTGGCGTTGAAGCTCCGGGTTACCAAAAAGCCGGTGTATGGCCTTTAAAGTTTTCTTTCAAGCTCAATATGGCTGTAGAGGTCAATAAAGTTCCACAGCTTCTGGGAAATCCTGTCAACGTCAGCATGTTTTAAAGCGGACTGGAGTTCTTCAGTTGCGCTGATAATGACAGGTAAATGTAATCTGCCACTATACCTCAATATCCACGTGCATACTTTTTCCAGATCCTTGGTGTCACCTTCGTTCCAGGCAGATTGCATTTCGAGGAGCTTCGAACCGAGCTGGGAGATAAAGTTTTCCAGTAATTCGGTCTTTTTCTCACCCACAGGCAGGGAAATCTTGATATCTCCTATCGATTGCGGTTTTACGCCAAGAGAAGCTCCATCATCCACGGGTACATCTTGAATTTTTATTCGAAAATCCAGTTTTCTTAGCTGCCTGATGATATTGGGGATTGCGTCAAACTCCTGTTGGCGCAGACAAGTTTCGAGTGTCGAGACCAGGGGGTCGAATTCCGAGAATCCCAGATTGAATGCCTCACTTTTAATCCAGTTAACGATGACCACCAACTCAAGGTAATCCTGTTGTTGGAGAACAGTATCCATCGCATCCAGGTGTTGGCTAAGCCGAACGGTAAAACGCTCTACCATGGAACGCAGTATCGGGTTACTCATGTCCCTGGAAGAATATATCGGTGAGGTTTCATCTTCGGCTATGGTGAGGTCAGCGCTTGAGGGACCGTCACTTGCGGATTCAGTGCTAATGGATTCCGTTTGGGTGGAAGCAGGGGGCGACCTGGCGGCAGTGGGCGATGATGGTGCAGGTGTCTGCACGGCTGCCTGTTCAGCCTTCGCACTCCGCATCGCTTCGACTCCGGCCATGTCGAGGGCATTTTTGTTTGCCAGAACCTGTTTCTCTGCCGCCTCTTTTTCAAGTTGAATCCGTTTGACCCTTGATTCGGCTTCGTTAAGCAGCTGGGAAGTCTCCTCGACAACTTTGTTCAACCGATCCAGTTCAGCGCGAGTCCCGGACTCTGCTTCCAGGGCGGTTCGGGCTTCACCAAGTTCTACAGCGATAAGGTCGATTTTTCTTTGGGTTTCTTTTTCGAATTCGGCTCGAGTTTCTGCCTCTCTTCTGGCCGCTGTCCTGGCCTGGTTCACATCATCTATCAGGGACTCAATTTGACTCCCGGAGTTCTTTTCGACCCGATGCCTAAATTCTGTCTCGGTGGTCAAATTTTCTTCCGTCTGGGCAAGAACGGTTTTAAGGGAGTCAACTTCCTGTTGAAGTTTATTGGTCGCCTCCTGCTGAAGTGTTGTGCCGTTTGCTAGGGAAGTTTCTGCCGTGGAAAGCTGATCTCGCAGTGTCCCGAGTTCGTTCATCGAAGCGCTAAGGGATTCTTCTCGTTGCTTTTCCACTTCCGTGGCTTGTTCCAGGGCAATATCCAACTGTGATTTGAGCGTTTCGACATCCTGCTGGAGCTTATTGGTCGTCTCCTGCTGAAGTGTCAGGTCGGCGGTAAGGGAAGATTCCGCACTCGAAAGCTGACCTTGCAGTGTATCGAGTTCATTCTTTGAAGTATTAAGCGATTCCTCTTTTTGTTTTGCTTCGTCGATGACCTGATGCTGAGCGATGCTCAACTCCGATTGCAGCGTATTAACTTGTGCCTTTGATTTTTCTGCAATCTCAGCAAGTTCCCTTATCCTTAGCTCTGCAGCGGCCTGGGTCTGCTCAAGTTCCGTCGACAATCTGTCAGCCTGGAGCTGGCTCTCTGAAGCTTGTTGCTGTGAATCTGTGAGTTTACTTTGTAATAGGTGACGTGTTTTGTTCAGTCGGACCAGCTTATCTTCGAGTCCAACCCTGGTAGAAGAGTCCAGTTCCAAGGCGGCTCTTGCGTTGTCTAGTTGTGACAGTAATGTTTTGATTTGTGACTCGGATTCAACGTCAGCATTTGAGTGAAGATCGATTTCACTTTGCAGGCGGGCTTTGGCGTCAGAAAGTGCTGAATGTAGTTCGTCGACCTGGTTCTTGTTCTCTCCATGGGTCTGTAATTGTCTGGTTAACTCTTCCCCAGTTGCTTCTGCCTCGGTTAATTGCTGTGAGATTTCCTCTATTTCTTTTCTTGCCTTTTGTTCTGAGTGTTCTTTTGCTTGTGTTTCGTCCTTTACACTGATGCTCGCCTGCTCCAGGGCTTTCTGCAATTCAGCAATGGTGTCATTAGTCGAGGATTCGCTTTCGGATCGAGACCCTATTTCATTTTGTAACTGCGACTTAGCTGTCGAAATTTCCGATGTGAGTTGCAGGATTTTTTCAGTGGTCTCGATTTCCAGTCGAGCCCGTTCCTGTACTTCGTTGCTGGCGGCTTTTATTGCTGTCTGCAACTCTACCGACAGTGATTCTGCCCTGGTACTTGCGTCGGATAATTCTGATCGCCACTTTTCGATATCGCTTTCGCTGCTTTGTTTTTCCGCCGTGAGTTTTGCAGCGAGCGACTCGGCTTCGACTATCCTCTCGGCATCTGCTTTTGCTCTGGTCTCCGCCTGTGTCTTTGCTTCAACCTCCATGGCAAGTTTTGATTCAGCTTCAATTTGTGACCGGGTTGCCTGTTGCACCTGGGTCTGAGCGGTTACGAGTGCCAGCTGTGCATTGTCTGCAAGTTCCCTTGCCTCTTCTTCAGATTGAACCAGCTCATCAATGCTGAGACCCGAAGGGAGCATCAGTTGTTTCTTTAGAATCTCGTCGGCCTGCACTGTCACCACATATTCTATGTCATGATCGGATAGACTCACCACCTGGATGTCTCCGCCCATCAGGTTCGCCAGACGTTTACTAACAGCAAATCGTAGGCGCTGTTCAGTATTAATACCGGCGGTTGATTCAATAGGCTCGAACATTTCGCTGATTGTCAATGAGCTGAAGTTTTCAGATGTATGTTTGATGGTGATTTTGAGTGAGTCCAATTGCTCAAGGAAAGTGGCTGTAATCAAGACTCTTCCCGATTCCGTATTCTCGATGGAGTAGCTCACCAGGATTGACAGTATTTTCTCAAGCTTGGTGGGGTCTGAGGCGATTAAGTTGGGTAAACTCTGGTCCGGTTCGAAATGCAGTGAGATGCCTTTTAGCTCTGCTTTCAGAGAGAGGGACTTCACCAGATCCTGCAGAGCGGAATCCGGGTCGAAAGAAATTCGTTCGATTTCCACCTGACCGATTTCGATTCGAGATAGATCGATGATGTCACTGATCAGGTCAAGAACCTCGATTCCGCCTGAGCGGATTGTCGCAATATATTGGGGAATCTCCTCTACAGCGGGAGTTTGCCCGGCCAGCAACTGGTTGGCGTATGCAGAAATAGCGCCAACGGAACTGTCCAGCTGCCTTTGTGCCTGGCTAATGACTTCCTGGTAGAGGAGTGTCTGTTGAGGTTCCGCGGTTTTAAACTGGACCCTGGCGGGTTGTTGAGAGCGGCGGCCGAGGTAATAGTAGCCGAGGATGAAAACAATCACTACGGATGTAGCAATCAATAGAAAAGGTATGAGAGGGAATGATTCTTTTTCTGGTGGCTGGATGCGGATAACTTTTTTTACAGCTTCCAGCGTTTCTTCAGTTGCATTGGTTCCTTCATTTTCTTCGTTTTTTAGCGACCCTACCGGCGGCTCGATGGCTGCAACCGGTTCTGTTTGTAAAACTATCGATTTTTTCGTATCAATGGTTTGAATGACAATGTCCCGTGGTATCTGTACTCCGGTAATAGCCTGGAATATTTCTTCAAAGGAAGGCGTGATGTCGGCGCGAGAGACGGTGATGCTGGCAGATGATAGTGTACGTGTGCGTTCAACAACGCTGAATCCGTGTCCGCTTAACTTTGCTGTCCGCTTTTTGGCGTTCTCTTCAGTGCTATATACGCCAGCCGATAGACGATTTATGTAAATGCCTGAGCGAATGTACAGCAGGTCTTCAACCTGTTGCTCCCGTAACGCATCAATTGTAGCGCGCGCCACGGCAGGCGGGATCTGTGCCGTGACGACGATGAACCCCAGGGACTCTGTTACCGCATCCTGGTTGGAATCGAAGGGGATATTGCTGGCATCAAGAAATGTGGTTACTTTTGCGAGACTTTCCTCGCTGTCATAGGGTCCCAGGGTTATTACTGTTTCGGCAGCAACCCATGGCGTACAAATGAGGAGAAGGATAAAAGCCCCGGTTAACCACCTCCGCCCGCTGTTGTACTGCCAATTAAGGGTCATTGTGCGCCGTATTTGTTCAGCTTCAAGCTATGCCGTACCTGACAGAATATCGTATTCACAGGCCGATGCCAAAAAGAGGCGGGTTTTAGCGCAGGAAAAGTCTCCTTGTCCAGGCAGAACGGAATCCCGGTTAGGTCCTTCCCGGTCGGGGTCCTTCAAGCGGATTAGCCCGTAACGGCACCTTCGGAAGCGGAACTGACCAGCTTTGCGTATTTTGCCAGGACACCGCGGTCGGTGTAAGGAGCCGGTGGTTTCCAGTCATTCTTGCGCTGTTCCATTACCGCTTCGTCAACATTGAGCGTAATCAATTGAGACTCTGCATCTATTGAGATTGAATCACCATCTTCGATCAATGCGATGGGGCCGCCGTCAAATGCCTCGGGTGTAATATGGCCGATGACGAAACCACGGGATCCGCCTGAGAAGCGGCCGTCGGTAATCAATGCGACACTGCTGGAAAGATCACGACCACTGATCGCGCTGGTTGGTGACAGCATCTCCCGCATTCCCGGACCACCCCGGGGTCCTTCATAGCGGATAACGACCACATCCCCATCAGTGACTGTGCCGTCGAGAATCGCCTCAAGGGCCGCTTCCTCACCATGAAAGCATCTTGCCGAACCGGTGAAATGCAACCCCTCATGACCGGTTATCTTGGCGACCGCTCCTCCCGGTGCAAGATTACCCCGCATTATGACCAGATGACTTTCTTTCTTGATCGGATTTGAAAACGGCCGGATAACTTTTTGGCCTTTCGGGTAGGGTGCCACGGTCTCCAGATTTTCGGCAAGGGTATTGCCTGTCACCGTCATGCAGTCACCGTGCAATAAACCTTTTTCCAGCAGCAACTTCATCAATGGTTGGATGCCGCCTATTTCTATCAGCTTACTCATTGAGTACTTGCCGGCAGGACGCATATCTGCGAGAACCGGAACCCGTCTTCCAATTCGTGAAAAATCATCAATGAACAGAGGTACTTTCGCCTCGTGGGCAATGGCCAACAGGTGCAATACTGCATTGGTTGAGCCTTCCAGCGCGATGGTCACGGTGATTGCGTTTTCAAAAGCCTCACGGCTCAAGATATCCGAGGGTTTGATACCAGCTTGCACAAGTCTGAACACGGCTTCACCTGCCGCGCGGCTGTCCCGTTTTTTATTTTCAGAGATCGCTTCCTGTGCGGATGAATTCGGCAGGGACAGACCCAGGGCCTCAATCGCGCAAGCCATGGTATTGGCAGTGTACATGCCTGCACATGATCCTGGGCCGGGAATGGCAGTTGCCTCAATGTCCTTCAATTCAATATCAGAAATTTTTCCAGCTGCATGTCTTCCTACGGCTTCGAAAACGGAAACGACGTCGCGGCCCTCCTTACCTGGCTGGATAGAACCGCCGTAGACAAACACACTTGGCCGGTCCAGCCTGGCCATGGCCATGGCGCAACCGGGCATGTTCTTGTCGCACCCGCCGATCGCGACAAAGCCATCAAAACCCTGAGCACCAACAACCGTTTCAATTGAGTCGGCGATGACTTCTCTTGAAACCAGGGAATAGCGCATACCGGGTGATCCCATGGAGATGCCATCGGAGACTGTGATGGTGTTGAAGGTAATGGCCTTACCGCCGCTGTCTTCAGCGCCCATGGCAGCAGCTTCAGCCAGAACATCAATATGCATATTGCAGGGTGTCAAATTACTCCAGGTCGAGGCGATTCCTATCTGCGGCTTTGCGAAATCAGCATCGCTGAACCCTACTGCATGCAACATGGCTCTGGCAGCAGCTTTTTGTACGCCATCTACAATCAGTGACGAATAAGGACGATTTTTGTTATCAGGTTGATCGCCACTGGCCATGGCAGGCGTTCCTTTTCAAGATGAGAGCATAAGATTAGCTGATCGAGGGGTAAAGTGCATTGCCGATAGCGCATGATAGCGTTGCACTCGCGGCAACCCAGGTAAGCTACTGCCTCTACCCGCACTGACCTTCACAACGATGGTATAGGGGGGCAGTACAAAACAAAGGGCTCGAGGCGAAGGGTTATCTGGTGCATCAAGCGGTTTTCGAAGGTTAATGTGACCTGGTGGATACCCAGAAATATGACATTCCCCGAAAACTGGGAACTGACGCATATTCAAATCCCTTGTCGCTATGAGCGAGACCGGGGTATTTGCGTAACAGTGCGAGGATAGCTTCCTGTGCTTCAAGCCGCGC
This sequence comes from Pseudomonadota bacterium, assembly GCA_022571415.1. Lineage (GTDB taxonomy): Bacteria > Pseudomonadota > Gammaproteobacteria > Pseudomonadales > Azotimanducaceae. The sequence continues at coordinate 11,322 of JACZXW010000049.1, read as the reverse complement.
AAGATGCGCACCCAGACACAAATGACGGCCACCACCGAATGACTGATGATGAGTGTCGTCTCTCTCTATATCGAACTTGTCCGGATCCGGGTAGATAGCGGGATCATGGTTTGCTGCCGCTAGTGATGTCGTCAGGGAGTTGCCCTTGTGAGCAGGGCAACCAGCTATCTCTATGGTGCGGTTAGCGATGCGCCCAGAGTTGGTAACGGGCGTATCAAAGCGAAGTATTTCCTCCACGGTGTTCTTGATGAGTTCCGGATTTTCACGTAGTTTTTTCAGCTGTGCAGGATGATCGAGCAGTGCTTTGACACCGTTACCGATCAGGTCGGTGGTCGTGACGTTTCCGGCTACCAGAAGAAGGTTGCATTGAGTGATGATTTCTTCTTCGCTCAGTTTTTCACCTTCTTCTTCCGCACGAATCATGTCGCTTAACAGATCATCTCCAAGATCCTTTCGCCTGAGAGTGATCTCTTTGGAAAAGAATTCATTGAGGCAGGTTCTGGCGGCTTCCCCCTCTTTTAATTCGTCTTCTGCAGGGAAGGGGTTGAATGCAACCCTGACAGACAAGTCAGACCAGCGTTTAAAGTCCGCATGCATTTGCGGATCAACCCCCAGCATCTCGGCGATCACAACCGTTGGCATAGGCCCGGCGAAATCAGCGATCAGGTCAAATTCATCAGAATCGATTTTTCCAAGCACCCGCTGCACAACTTCCCTGGTCCGGGGACGCCATTTTTCCACTGCACCTGGCGTAAAGGGTTTGCTAACGAGAGAGCGAAGGCGTCTGTGGCCAGGTTCATCCATCATCAGCATGGATGGTTCTTCATCGCCCCGCCCCAGGAACTCCCTGGTAAAGGTCCCCGGGTTGGCTTTGCGCGGATCACTCCATAGTGCTTTGTCGCGGAGAAGGTCCTTTACATCGTCATGGCGAGTGTAGAAGTAACGTTTGAGTTGCGTATCTTCATGAACGGGTGCTTCGTCTCTTAAGCGGCGCAGGACCGCGTAGGGGTCGCGCCGAAACCGTTCATTCAGAGACGTCAGTTCAATACCCTGGGGAAGTGGTAAATCGGCCATGTCTGCTCCTAGCCCGGGTTAGAGTCTAGCTATTGCGTCGCCTAGTTTTTTCGGATCAAATCCCCAGGGTCCGGGTTCGCCCTGGTACACAACTTTGCCACCTTTACCGATAAGGTAGAGGCGGTCAGGCAGGGCGCCGTAGGCGCTGGCGATCCTGTCATCGATGTCATCGACCACTACTGGCATCCGGATTTTTAAACCTATGGCACAGGAAGAGGCGACCTCTAACCGTTCTTCATTGCTGGTCGGATCGTTAAGTACGATTTCCTGTTTACGATTCATGGTGAGTACCCAGCCATCTTCCGGGTGCGCCTCGCGAATGTAGACCACCACGAAATCAACCTGGTCGCGATGCTGTTCCCATAACTCATGCAGGGGTTCCAACTGAACCCTGAACGGAGGTCAGGTGTAGGAACCGAAAATCAGGGCGACGGGTTTGGCTTTGGTGGTTTCCGCGAGGTCAAACATCTCGCTGGTAATTTTTTCGGTACCGTCAGAGTAATCATAGATACGGCTGCTGAAATTGTAGGCCTGGTCACCTTCTGCAATGTTTGGCGTTGCCAGATCCTGGAGTCGCGGTTCGGACATAACATCCATGGGTGTCTTAGGTGAATCTTCCGGAGTAATTGCTCGCCAGTCAAAGTCGTCGGGTAATTTTCTTTCTGTCATTTTCAGATTTTTCCTCGAATGAGCTCTAAAATTAGCATACTTCTCTAATAAGAGTGAACGGCCTTTCGATAGTAGCAGTAAAATATGTGATGATGGTTTACAATTTTGGATGGTTCTGTCAATCACAGGAGCATTCTAATGAACTTTGTTGATGAGTCATTCGAAAACGAGCGAATTGAGCTACATGGTAAATCTTTTCGAGATTGCAAGTTTACCAATTGTGAGCTGGTTTATGATGGAGATCGCTCTCCCACATTCAAAAACAATAGGTTCATCGATACTGTATTTGTCTTCACCGGTGCGGCGGTAAGAACTTTGTATTTCCTCGGCAACATTTACCATGCAGGAGACGGTGGACGAGAGGTAATTGATAAGACGTTTGCAGATATTCGTGATGGCCAGATGCATGGCCATGAAGTGAGGACGATTGCACCGCACACGGTGGATCACAGTCTGGAGTGAAAAGCCTGGTCCTACGGCTCAGCCATGCCAAGCTTTGCATACAGTGCTTTAGAATCGCGCATTATTAATTGTGCGCTGGCTGTCTCTATACCTGCATCCAGGCGCACACTAGTCCAATTTCATCATCGTTCGCGCGACCATCGGTATGGCGCGAAGATTGTGGCCAGATAACAGGTTTCCACCAGGGCAACCAATGTTGAATGCCAGCCAGCATCTTGTGGCAATAACATGAAGTTTTCAGCACCGAGTTATCTGCCGGGGTTCGTGTTTCACTCTCCGAGTGAAGCCATGAACTATGTGGCGTTTTCCAGGTTGGATTTGAGATTTGCGAGTTCTTGGCTAAGTTCCACGGGGAGGCGATCGCCAAATTTATCATAGTATTCTTCGATCAGCGGTATTTCTGCCAGCCAGCCATCTACTTCGACCCGCAACAACTCCGCGATGGTTTCATCGCTGAGACCCAGGCCTTCAAAATCCAAGGCTTCCCTGGTGGGAAGATTACCGATGGGCGTTTCGATGGCGTCACCGCGACCTTCGCAACGTTCGAATATCCAGCGCAAGACGCGGGAATTCTCTCCGAATCCTGGCCACAGGAATTCACCGGCGGCATTTTTCCTGAACCAGTTGACGTAGTAGATTCTGGGTAGTTTGACACCCTGTCGTTTGCCAATATTGAGCCAGTGGCTCCAGTAGTCAGCCATGTTGTAACCGCAGAAAGGCAGCATGGCCATTGGGTCGCGGCGGAGTTCACCGATTGTTCCTGCAGCGGCGGCGGTCTTTTCAGAGGACACGATGGATCCGAAGAATGTGCCCTGAACCCAGCTTGATGCTTCATTCACCAGCGGCACGACTGTTGCTCTTCGTCCCCCGAATAAAATCGCGCTGATGGGCACGCCTTTAAGGTCTTCCCATTCATCCGCAATAACCGGGCATTGCGCGGCGGACACCGTAAACCTGGCATTGGGGTGCGCAGCAGGTTCGCTTGAATCCGGGGTCCAGTCGTTGCCTTTCCAGTCGATAAGGTGAGACGGGGGCTCTTCGGTCATGCCTTCCCACCAGACATCACCATCGTCGGTTTCAGCCACATTGGTGAAAATGCAATTTTCCTTGAGGCTTAACATTGCATTGGGATTGGAATGAATACCCGTGCCAGGCGCTACACCGAAGAAACCCGCCTCGGGGTTGATGGCGTACAGTCTTCCGTCGTCGCCAAACTTCATCCAGCAGATATCGTCACCGACTGTTTCCACTTTCCAGCCAGGAATAGTGGGGATCAGCATGGCAAGGTTCGTCTTGCCGCAAGCGCTGGGAAATGCGCCAGCCACATAGTGTGAGACACCTTCCGGGTTGGTTAGTTTGAGAATCAGCATGTGTTCGGCCAGCCAACCTTCATCCCGCGCCATGGCAGACGCGATCCGCAGCGCAAAACACTTTTTACCCAGCAGTGCATTGCCCCCGTAGCCAGAACCAAAAGACCAGATTTCCCTGCTGGTGGGGAAGTGTGCAATATAGAGATTCTCTGGGTTGCACGGCCAGGGTACATCACTGGCACCATTAGCCAGAGGCACACCGACGGAATGAATACAGGGCACAAACTCGCCATCAGTGCCAAGTTCATCCAACACGGCTTGCCCGACCCTGGTCATGATATGCATGCTGGTGACGACGTAAGGTGAATCGGTTATTTCGATGCCGATATGGGCAATCGGGGAACCGACAGGACCCATGCTGAAAGGGATAACGTACATCGTGCGGCCACGCATACAACCCTGGAACAGTCCGTTCAATGTTTCCCGCATTTCGTCCGGATGTATCCAGTTGTTGGTGGGACCCGCTTGTTCCTGTGTCTCCGTGCAGATAAAGGTACGGCTTTCCACTCTCGCAACATCAGCAGGGTCTGAGCGGATGAGGTAGCTGTTGGGGCGCTTTTCTTCGTTGAGTTTTATGGCGACACCAGCAGTCAGCAGCAGATCCCACATTTGATTGTATTCGTCGGTGCTGCCGTCGCAAATGACAACCTTATCTGGCTGGCACAGGGTTTTCTTTTCATCAATCCATGCCGCCAGCTGCGAGTGTTCCAACATCAAAAATGCCTTTGTTGATTTTATTTTTGTGATTAATGAAATACCCATTACCCACATGAACCGTGTGTTAATAGGTAAAAAACGGGTATTCGAAGGTTGAGCGAAGGATAACTTATTCGCTCCGCTAAATCGACGAACCGGAAGGTGAATCCATACCAGTTAATCCCTAATATACACGATTTGTTAGGCTGCACTGGTTAAAAATGGCGACTCCATGGACCTCTTTCAACCGACAACAGATCTCTTCGAATATCGACCCTATTGGGCCGAGTGCTTTGGCGTGGCACCTTTTTTACCCACCAGCCGGCAGGAAATGGACGCGCTCGGCTGGGACAGTTGTGATGTGATCATCGTTACCGGCGACGCCTATGTCGATCACCCGAGTTTTGGCATGGCAGTCATCGGCCGGGTATTGGAGGCACAAGGGTTTCGGGTTGGCATCATCGCACAGCCAGAGTGGACTTCCGCCGAGCCATTTACCCTGTTGGGTAAGCCTAAGCTGTATTTCGGCGTGGCCGCCGGGAATATGGATTCCATGATCAACCGCTACACCGCAGACAAGAAAATTCGCCACGATGATGCCTATACGCCGGGCAACATAGGCGGTAAGCGGCCGGATCGATCTGTCATAGTCTACGCCCAGCGGTGCCGGGAAGCATACTCTGACGTTCCAGTAGTGATCGGTAGCATTGAAGCCAGCCTCCGACGTATTGCCCATTTCGATTACTGGAGTGAGAAGGTTCGGCGTTCGATTTTGCTCGATGCAAAGGCGAATATGCTGCTTTACGGTAACGCAGAGCGCGCCATCGTCGAGCTGAGCCACCGCCTCGCAAAGGGTGAAGCCATCGATGATATTCGCGATATCCGGGGTACGGCTTTTATGATCCGGGATTTGCCCAAAGAGGCGAAACTTATTGATGCAGCGGACCTGCCAGGTGAATCCCCTGCCGATACATCAACACCTCAGCCGGAAGTTGTCAGGTTAATTGATCCCCACCAGAAATTTCACAGTGATGACGCTTTTATCAGGTTGCCATCCTATGAAGCCGTACGCGACGATAAGGTGTTATACGCGCATGCATCGCGAATCCTACATCGTGAAACCAATCCCCACAATGCGAGGCCCCTGGCGCAGGCTCATGGGGACAGGTATGTCTGGTTGAATCCACCGCCGATACCGCTGTCAACCGGGGAAATGGACAGGGTTTTCGGTTTGCCCTATTCAAGGGTTCCGCATCCGTCCTATCGAGACGCCCGTATTCCCGCCTACGAGATGATTCGCTTCTCCGTCAACATCATGCGTGGCTGTTTTGGTGGCTGCACATTCTGTTCTATCACTGAACATGAAGGCAGGATCATCCAGAGTCGATCGGAAGAATCCATCTTAAATGAGATTGAGGAGATCAGGGACAAAACACCCGGGTTTACCGGAGTGATATCAGATCTTGGTGGCCCTACGGCAAATATGTGGCGTCTCGCCTGCAAGGATAAAAAAATAGAAGCCAGTTGCCGGCGACTTTCTTGCGTCCACCCGAGCATCTGCAAAAACCTGGATACAGATCAGACGCCGCTAATCTCCCTGTATCGGAATGCCAGGAAAATTAAGGGGGTAAAGAAAGTCTTGATTGCCTCGGGTCTGCGCTATGACCTGGCAGTGGAGACGCCGGAATATGTCGAAGAGCTGGTTAAAGAACATGTAGGTGGTTACCTTAAGATCGCACCGGAGCATACAGAAGACGGGCCCTTGTCAAAAATGATGAAGCCCGGTATGGGTACCTACGATCGCTTCAAGGCGATGTTTGATAAATATTCTAAGGAGGCGGGGAAAGAACAGTATCTGATTCCGTATTTTATCGCTGGTCATCCGGGTACCACGGATGAAGATATGTTGCAGCTTGCCTTGTGGTTAAAGCGTAATGGGTTTCGCGCTGACCAGGTGCAGAACTTTTACCCGTCTCCCATGGCGAGTGCTACTGCCATGTATCACTCCGGCAAGAATCCGCTCAAGCGGGTCGGCCGGAATACAGGTGATGTGGTGGTCGCCAAGGGCGCTATAAAACGGCGTTTGCACAAGGCTTTTCTTCGTTACCACGACCCTGAAAACTGGCCAATGCTGCGGCAAACCTTGAAAAAAATGGGCCGCAGCGACCTGATCGGCAACGGTAAAATGCACCTGGTCCCAAGAACTCAATTTTCGTCGAATCGAGCAAGATTCCAGACGTTCAATACTCAACATACTGGGTTGCCGTCCAATCCACGACGGCGTCATTCGGTTAAGAAGCGTTGATCGGGTCAGCTTACGAGTGATTCCTTAAACAGTTCTCTAACCTTGTCATTACTGTCCGTACTGATTGCGACAATGGTATAGCAGTCGTCATGATGCAGCATGGTAATGGCGCGGGTATTTATCCCGTGTTCCGAGATTTTCCGTGAGAGTTTGGCCAGAGTGCCAGGTTTGTCAATGACGCGAAGCAACACGCTATCGTCTGAAACGGTGTTATAACCAGCATCCATTAACAACCTGAAACCGCGATGGTACTCGGATAAAGTCAGTGTAATGTAAGCATCCTGTCCTGCCAGGTGGGAATTGATATTTCTAATGTCAATACCGTTTCCTGCTAACAATTCTGTAATATCGGCGACCAGGTCCCGGCGGTCTTTTCCAACAACAGTTAACTGGCGCATTTAATCCCCATGTCTGTCTTCATATCATTGATGAAACGGTCGATATCGCTATTTTCGATACCGGGCATTGCAACAATGTGACTTCGATCTCCTTCCGTTGCCAACTGCCACTTATCTTGTAAAACGGCACTGGGAGCAGGAAAGACGACGGTAATAGCATTTTCGTTTCGCCAGGCCGCTACGCCGATTTGGTTCAACCGCTCGGTAGCGTAGGCCGCAACTTCCAAGGATTTTGAAACCCGGGCGCGCATCCCTTTCGTTCCCAGGAGACGAATCGAATGCCACAGGAACAATGGCGTTAATCCGTTTCGCGATCCGCTGATTGTCGTATCAAGCGTGCCGATATAGGAGATGGATTGGGCGATTCGATCCACTGCCAGTTTCTTTGCCAACACGATACCGCAGGGAATCGGGGAGCCGATGAACTTGTGGCCGCTGATAGCAATGCTGTCTGCCCCGTCGGCGAAATCAAAAGCGGGTCTTGGCGTAAGGAAAGGCGCGATGGCGCCGCTTAATGCGGCATCACAATGAATATATCGATTGACGATTGCGTAGTCATCAAGAATTGACTGAATTTTCTTTATATCATCCTTGGCCTCGGTCATCGTTGTGCCGATGTTGGCGAAAATGATTGCCGGTACATCTCTATGAATATTTATCGTTTCAGCCAGGTCATCGTAGTCCATCTCGCCGTTTTCCTGCGCGCGAATCATTATGTGACGCATATTAAGGAAGTGCAGATTTTTTACGACGCTGTAATGGCTAGCCTGCGAAAAATAAACCATGGCGTTGGGATGAATCTCTCTCGCGAGATATAAACTATAGAGGTTTCCCTCCGTACCTCCATTGGTAACGTAGCCCCACCAGTTATCTTCAGGTGCGCGAAGCATTGACGCGACTTCCCGTAACACTTCTCGTTCAAATTCTTTACTGTTTACCTTGTAGGAACCATCTATAAAAGGGTCCCCGATATTATTGATCGGGTAGTGGAGAAAGTCCTTGAAAATTGAAAAGTCAAAATCCTTTGATGAGGGATAGCCAAGAAAACTGTCAGAGTCCTTCCGGATCCTGGAAAGAAAACAATCTAAACGAAGCTTGTCCTGTTCGCCAAGAGGCATAAGAAGCGATTCATAGATTCGAGGTTTGAAAAGTAGGCCGTTTAACGAAACCGGACAATGACCCAGGTCAAGGGAGATTATTGATTTGTATCAATGTGCGTTTGTTTGACGAAGAGACGATGACTTATGTCGTTGCTTTAGGTGATTTTTTGTTGGCTTGAGATGGCCCGCTACCGCTGCTTACGCCACTGGTACCGGTCGGTATTTGGGTAATTTTACCGCCAGATTTAATAAACTCGGCTGTCTGCTTCTCTATTAGTGCACGGTCGTTCGCATTCGAGGCTGTTTTCTTCTTCGCGTCAGCTTTTTTCGGGGACTTAGCCATTACTATCTATCTTGATCATTGGGGAGGGTACATTATACATGTTTTATGTTGTTGCCTGGCACTTGCTTCAAACTGTCCCCCGTCATATCCAACGCCTTACGCTTAGGAGATAGTCGCTGTACTCCTGCCCGAACAGTTTCTGCAGCGCCATTTCCTCGGGAAGAATCTGAAACTTGGTCATGAACAGGACAAATAGTGGCAGCCACATAAAAGCGATGGTACTGCCCAGGAAAATGGCCCATGCAGATAGTATCAACAGCATACCCAGATACATTGGATTTCGCGTTTTCTGATAAATCCCGGTAAGTACCAGGCTGGACGCCTGTTCCGGTTTTAGTGGATTAATCGTGGTTTCTGACTTTCGAAACGCGAACACGCCGGTCAACATGGTTGCGATACCCGTTAGCGCGATCATCACCGAACCCCACACCTGCATGCCGATCGGCAGGTTAAATAGTCCTAAGGGATCGACCATTGCAATCACCCATATCAGAAGGGCAGTTACAATAGCGACTATCGGTGGGGGTATTTTTGTTGTCATGGATCACAGCTTCTGTCGTTATCAGCTCAATGGTAAGTCTATCACCCGGGAATTCCTTCGTACTACCGGATCTGTGGTCGATACACTAGTATTACGTTCGGCCTGTTAAGTTGAGTTTGTCATGACCAGGGACTTCAAGACTTTTTTTGACATCTATGTGAGACCCTCACCCGGCGCTTGCATTGATCGAGAGAGCTATGAATTCAGATACGCGGCAGCAGCACTTTTGGTTGCCTGCTCAAAAGCCGACTTCGATGAGGACCCGGAGGAAGAGAAGGCCATCATCGAAATCCTAAAGGACACATTCAAAGTTTCAACCAGCACCCTGGAATCGCTTCTCCAGATGGCTGATGCCGCCAGCGAAGAAGACAATCTCGTTGAGGTAACAGACATGGTGAATGAGTACTGCAGCGAAACCGATAAATGTTTCCTGCTGGAAAACCTGTGGCGGGTGGCCTATGCCGATGGTCGCCTCGACAGGTATGAAGAGCTGTTTATCCAGCGTATCGCGTCTATGATTCAGCTGACAGAGGACGATGTCAGCAGGGCGCGCGAGACCTGGAACCTGGAATAACTTAACCCTGCGGCTGTATCGCGGTTCAATCTTCTGAACAACATTGGGCCGGTGGCGCCAGCTTCTACTGCTCTCCTCGCGGCATGGACTCGCGGACTTTTTTATCAAACCCTGATGCAACCCACTCGCATTGCGCCGTGTTCCAGTGGGAGAAAAATAGCCGTCTTTGCGGGTCCGGGTGGAGCGCTAACCGTTCCGGAAACAAGTTCCAGTCCGTTAGAACTGGCGACGGCGCCCTCATGTATCTGTCGGTTGTAGGCAGAGAACTGCGCAGCCAGCCGCCGCGCGCATAGTATTGGTGCCAGGTACGGCGGGACTGTTTACCATCGCCATCGAATCTCGTATGAAATAAGGCGGTGTCATACAGGATGCAGGTGCCAGCCTCGCCGTAGATTGGGACCTCCTGGTAGTTAGCCCCAATTCCGTCAAACGCTGCCCGTAGAGTATCGTATCGATTGCTTTTTGGTACCACGCAGAACGAAGGTGTACCGGGTGCCACATCTGTCAGGTAATGAATCGCACAGAGCCAGTCGCATGGCATGTATGGTTTACGTATCAAGCGATCCCGCGATACAGCATCGTGGTGGAAGTTCATGGCATCCATACCGGCGTTTGTCGGAATCTCCCTGAGATTAAATTCGCTGAAACGAACCCGATCCTCGCCTCCCAGTATTCTCGATACCATCGGGAATGACCGCGGGTGTTGTGTGTATTTGTCGAGTTCGGGATAGTCCAGTAATGGTTGGGAGAAGATCAGTCCTTGATTTCGGTGGTGGGGTTTTCTCTTCTCAGTGAGTCCCCATCTTGCGGGGTGCTGCGACTGCGTTCTATTGCAGAACTCGTTCAGGTGAGCAATCTCGTTGTTGGTAAGGCAGGCACCTAACACAACGAACCCGTTATCCTCAAAAAATTTGTATGCGACGTCGCTATCTTCTTCAGGATCGAATAGGGGTTGCCGCTCGGTTGCTATTCTTCCGAATCCCTGTGCAGCAACATGCTTGTCGCCAGATAGATTCTCCTGTTGCCTCTGTTTCGACTTCATCTCCTTTTCCACCCTGGATAATCTGCGCGAAGGAAGGTGATCTGCTTTTTGCTCTCCCCCAGTATGTTAATTTCGCGCTAGGTCTCGGTCAACAGGGTCACTCCAAGTTGTTCTCTTACCAGATCAATAGGCAGGTTCACATATGACCAGAAGTCCCAGTCGGCACCGATGTCGACTTTTGTTGCTATGCCCTGTCGCCAGGCATTGAACATTTTCTCTGCAAGATTGCTGTTCCCGATGCGCCCTTTGAGTACAGGCATTTCAAATGGCGCCATGTTGATGCCCGAGGTGTGAATCAATATCGCGAAAAGCATCGTGAAGAATGCGTTCTTAGAGTTGCGGTAACCGGCCTGGAATGCGGCTGCCTGAATCTCCCCCTCAGGCGAGGTGTCGTAGGCCGCCAGTACGTGTCCGAAATCGTGCCAAAGCGCGCCGACGGGAAAGCCTCCTCTCTCTCCTGGAAAACTGAGTCCGTTTTACTTGCAATGCTGAAAGAAGTGATAGCCCAGCGTGTTTTCCGGGAATTTTGCGAATGCGCGGAATCGATCGGCGAGATCCTTGTTTTCGATCAACTCCACCTTCGTTCCTCCCGGTAGCTCGATGAAAACCTGCGTCGGGCTCGGTCTGCCGGGCAGCGTGACTCCTCCGGCCGCCTGCCATTTTGCTTCTGCGGCAGCCAAGTCCTTCACTAAGAAACCGATGTGATTGATCGAAGTTCCGATCGAACCACCTTCGTGATCGCCTTGCG
>JACZXW010000141.1 GCA_022571415.1 Pseudomonadota bacterium | reverse complement strand
CAACCGATAAACGTGGTGGGTATTTCTCTGTAACTCCATAAGCGGAACAGCGTAAAATGGGGAGAACCCCATTTTATGCTATCCAGCTCGGGGGCAAGCCCCCGAGATTTTCGCTTTGCGGTTAAAAGTCATTGCCAGAGTATAAAGAGATTAAAAGCCCTTTTCCATGAAACCCACGTGGCTTGAACAACCTTTCACATCGGCTTTTCAGCAATTAGGAATGCAATGGCGCCTAACGCTCCTCCTGATTCTGGCTGTGCTGTCTGTAGTAGATCACCCCGTATTTGCGTAGTACGACCGCCTGAGAGCGATTGTGGGCGCGTTTCTTGATGTATGTAGGTACAATTGCCATTGATACCTGTTGGCAGTTTGGTACAATGCGCTCCGGTTTGTTCTGGGCGGTCTATGAAAGGGTTCGAGCAGGTGAAAAAAGAGTTCAAGCAAGTGAACAGGAAGTGAACCAGAATTTAATCGAGATTACAGACACGAACAGATAGACAAAAAATATAGCAATATTAAAGAGTTATAGACACTGGGCCATTAGCTCAATTGGCAGAGCAGTAGACTCTTAATCTATTGGTTCTAGGTTCGAGTCCTAGATGGCCCACCAATAAATGTATTTTTCGCATAGCAATCATTTGGCCAATAAGCTATTAAAGTTGTTCATGAATAGTCATATAATCGTCCGCCTTCGTGCAGTATGTGGGCTAAATTGCAGGGCCGGCGAATGGGTACTATATCCAGGTTCAGATGCGAAAGTGGCGGAATTGGTAGACGCGCTGGATTTAGGATCCAGTGGGGCAACCCGTGGGAGTTCGAGTCTCCCCTTTCGCACCACTGGCACTCCAGTTTTTAAAATCATCAACAGGTTGTTTAGATGCAAGTTTCCGTAGAAAACACCGGTGGCCTCGAGCGCCGGTTGACGATCCATGTCCCTGAGTCCGAATTCAAGGACAAGGTCGATTCAAAACTCAAAGAACTCACCAAACAGGTAAGAATCAAGGGTTTCCGACCCGGCCGTGTGCCCATGAGCGTGGTCAAGCAGCGTTATGGAAAAAAAGTTCGCCAGGACATTGTGAATGAAACCATGCAGACCAGCCTGCGCCAGGCGATCCAGGAAGAGTCCTTGCGACCGGCTTCGATACCGCGGGTCGATTCTCCGCCGGAAGGGCTGGATAAAGGCGATCTGGATTTCACTGCAGTCATTGAAGTCTATCCGGAATTGGCCACAATAGATGTGTCCAATCTCGAGATCGATCGCCCCGAGACCGAAGTGAGCGATGAGGATGTTGATGAAATGCTGCAGACCCTGCGTGAGCAGCGTAAAGAATGGAACCTGGTGGAGCGTACAGCGCAGGCAGGCGACCAGGTTGTGATCGAATTTGTGGCCGAAACGGACGAGGGCCGGGTGCCTGCGCAAGGTAAGCAAAGGCTCACGATCATCATGGGCGAGTCAGGATTTGACGATCTCGATTCAGCCATCGCGGAAATTCCGGCCGGTGAAGAAAAGAAGGTCGAGCTGGAATTTCCCCAGAACTACCGTGAGCCCTCGCTGGCCGGGAATCAGGCCAGGGTGGAATTACAGGTTGTTTCAGTTTCCGCAGGCAGTCTGCCGGAGGTGGATGAAGACTTCATCAAGGGCTTCGGTGTCGCCGATGGATTGCACGAATCCATGCGCCAGGAAATTCGTGGAAACCTGGAACGCGAACTGGCCCAGGCCATCAAATCGATGATGAAAACGCGCCTGATCGACGAACTGGTGAAAACCATGCCAGAACTTGAGGTGCCCTCGAGCATCGTGCGCGATGAAGCTCGTAGAATGGCCGCTCAAGCCCTGTCCTCACCGGCAACAGAACCGGATGAAGCCGTGGTCAAGGCGTTCATGGAAATAGCGGAAGGCAGGGTGCGTGGTGGCTTGCTGATGGGCGAACTGGCACAGCAGAACGACATCCAAATTGAACCGGCAAGAGTACGCGAGGCCATCGAAATCATCGCCAACACTTACGAGGAGCCAGCAGAAATCATGCAAATGTATTACGGTAACCAGCAACTCCTTCAGCAGGTGGAAATTGCCGTGTTGGATGAGCAGGTGGTTGACTGGGTGTTGAAAAACGCTAAAGTGACTTCCCAGAAGATGACTTTTCAGGAAGTCTTGAGTAGAGCGCCAAAAGCGCCTAACGAATCCGTTTGAATTGGAATCAAACCTAGCACGCTTAAGAGGCATTATGGATAAACCGGACAGTACATTTAATCCACGGGCACTCAACCTTGTTCCCATGGTGGTGGAACAAACTTCGCGGGGCGAACGGGCGTATGATATTTATTCCCGGTTGCTCAAAGAGCGGGTGATATTCATTGTCGGTCCGATCGAGGATGAATCCGCCAATCTCGTGGTTGCCCAATTGCTGTACCTCGAGTCCGATAACCCGGACAAGGACATCAGCATTTATATCAACAGCCCGGGTGGCCCAGTCAGCGCAGGAATGGCTGTCTATGACACCATGCAATTCATTCGCTGCGATGTCAGTACCATGTGTGTGGGCCAAGCGGCCAGTATGGGCGCGCTGTTGCTGGCAGCGGGAGCAAAAGACAAACGCTATTGTCTGCCGCATTCACGCGTCATGATCCACCAGCCGCTGGGCGGATACCATGGCCAGGCCTCAGACATCGATATTCATGCGCGCGAAATACTCAAGATTCGCGTCCAGTTGAATGAAATTTTTGCTTATCATACGGGTCAGAGTGTTGAGAAGATCGGCGAAGATACCGAGCGTGATAACTTCATGAGCCCGCAGGAGGCGATGGAATATGGCCTGATCGATAAAATCCTGGATAACAGGAAAGTCGACTCCGATGAATAAAAAAGGTAATATTTTCACCGGAATAGTAAACAAAGCAACGGAAGCGCCTTAGATTGATAGCATGAGTGACCAGAAAAACAAAAGCTCTGACGGCAAGATTCTTTACTGTTCATTTTGCGGTAAGAGTCAGCACGAAGTTCGCAAGCTCATAGCCGGGCCCAGTGTTTATGTCTGTGACGAGTGCGTTGAGCTGTGCAACGACATCATTCGTGAAGAATTGGAAGATGCCGGTAGCAGGGACCGTGAAAATCTTCCCAATCCCCACGACATCCACGGGTTTCTCGATGATTTCGTGATTGGCCAGGAGCACGCCAAGAAGGTGTTGTCCGTGGCCGTTTATAACCATTACAAGCGTCTGGAGTCCAGCAACCGCAAGGATGAAGTGGAGTTGGCCAAGAGCAACATCCTGCTGATCGGTCCAACCGGTTCCGGCAAGACCCTGCTGGCCGAAACGCTGGCGCGCATGCTTGATGTGCCATTCACGATTGCCGATGCCACCACCCTTACCGAGGCAGGTTACGTCGGTGAAGACGTGGAAAATATCATTCAGAAATTGCTGCAGAAATGCGATTACGATGTGGAAAAGGCCCAGACCGGCATTGTTTACATCGATGAGATCGACAAGGTCTCACGCAAGGCGGAAAATCCGTCCATCACCCGCGATGTTTCCGGAGAAGGGGTGCAGCAGGCCCTGCTCAAGCTGATCGAGGGTACGATTGCCTCGGTGCCGCCGCAAGGCGGGCGCAAACATCCCCAACAGGAATTTCTGCAGGTGGATACCAGCCAGATCCTGTTCATCTGTGGTGGCGCCTTTTCCGGCCTGGAGAAGGACCACCAGGATGAGGAAAAAGCAATTCAGAACGAAGATGACGTAGAGCGCAGCAATCATGGGCGGCGATTTATAACCATTGGAAGTTCACGGTGCAAACGTTTTTAAACATTATAGCGTCGACATACCCATTCGTTCGACCAGAACCTTCGGTACTGTGACGGAGCCGTCGGCCTCTTGATAGTTCTCGAGTATGGCCACAATCGTTCGCCCGACAGCGAGACCGGAGCCGTTCAAGGTGTGAACGTGCTCCGGCTTTGCCCCCGCCTCGAAGCGGGCAAGAGCTGCAGCCAGCGTCTCCGCCGCCCGCCCGTTGGAGAGTTCGATGGCCAGCCTTTCGAGTTCCACGGCGGTCGCGGCGTTACCTGCGGCAAAGTTGGCATGGGCCAGCGTGTCCACATAGGCCCAGTTGTGTGTAT
>JACZXW010000140.1 GCA_022571415.1 Pseudomonadota bacterium | reverse complement strand
AGCTCAGCGAATGCCGGGGGGGTGTATAGAAGGGAGCCGATGATGACGGCCGCGGCTGTTCTTGCAAATTTGACTAAAATTGCATCTTTCGAACAGCGTTTCATTTATTGTCTCCCAACCATGAAAACATCGTCGGCAAATTAAACCGCTCCGGATTCGTCACTCCGTACATCCCTGGTTGGGAATGCCAATTACTACCCAACTGTACTCCAAAATTTGCATGCATTCAACAACAAGCCTCTTCCAATACGAGATGATACTGAACGGGGGTCGTGTTTCTAACACGAAATGATACTGTAAGTAGCCTGAGCTCTGTTCATGATGGAAGGATGAATACCATCATGAATGACGATCACTTAAAAACACTGGCGCAGGTGCGAGCTTTTCTTGGCGGCACCCAGACTGTCAAATTCTCCCTGCATGGCAAAACTGAACGCTACGACTTTGTTCGTCGCAGCCTCATCCGTTTCGCCTATCACACCCTGTCAAAGCCCGACAAAGGGCTACTTCTAAGCTTTATGAGCCATGTCAGTGGCTACTCCAGGATTCAGGTGAAGCGATTGACCAAAACCTGGCTTGAGAAGGGAAAACTGCAGCCCCGCTCCAGCGCAGGCAATGGCTTTACATGCAAGTACACCGATGTTGATCGGCGTTTGCTGGCCAAACTGGATGAACTGCATGGCACACTCTCTGGACCTGCCACCAAAAAGCTCTGTGAGCGCCGCCTGGCTGCTGTTCAACCTCTGCGCTTATCAGCGATTGGCCGGTATCTCGGTGTCGCACTTGTACAACCTGAGGCGATCCAAAACCTATCAAGGGATTCGTCGCCAGTTTGACAAAACCCGGCCAAGGGCCTCCTCAATTGGTGAACGGCGCAAACCCCAACCGAATGGTCGGCCTGGTTATATTCGGGTGGACACCGTTCATCAAGGCGATCTGGACGGGGTCAAAGGGCTTTATCATATTAATGCCGTTGATGAGGTCACGCAGTTTGAAATTATCTGTGCTGTCGAGAAAATATCCGAACGATACCTGATCCCGGTGCTTGAGCAACTACTGGATCAGTTCCCCTTTGTCATTCTTGAATTTCATGCCGATAACGGCTCCGAGTACATCAATAAACATGTGGTCAAGCTCCTCAAGAAACTCCTTATCGAACTAACCAAATCTCGCGCCAGGCACAGCAATGATAACGCCCTGGTCGAATCCAAGAACGGATCTATTATCAGGAAACATCTGGGTTACAGCCACATTCGCCAGTACTTGGTGCCATTGGTTAACCAGTTTCACCACGGTTATCTGAACCCCTACATCAATTACCACCGGCCTTGCTTCTTCCCCGTCATAAAAACCAACGCCAAGGGAAAGCAGGTGAAAACCTACCCCTATGAATCCATGATGACGCCTTATGAGAAGTTCAGATCACTGCACCAACCCTGCCAATACCTGAAACCGGGCATCAACCTTAAACAACTGGATGCAATTGCTTTTTCAATCAACGACAATGAAGCGGCTAAACAGCTCAAGGAAGCAAAACAACAACTCTTTAAAACCATCGCTGAACAGAACCATCGGGCTGCATAGCAGGTATCTAAATGGCCTGCATCAAGCTCTGCTGTTCAGTATCATTTCTCTATTGGAATATACTCCCCATGTCAAATATCATTGGTATTGATGTCAGTAAAGCAAGCCTGGATTGCGCTTACCTGCGCGATCCGGATCAGAAAAGAGCCAAGCGATTAAGTTGCCACAACGAAGTTAGTTGTTTCGCGGCATTGGTTGCCTGGGCAGAGGCAAGATCTGGATCACCAGTCCAATCACTTGCCTTCATTATAGAACCCACTCAATTTATCATGAGCAGTTAGTTCAGTTTCTTCACAACACGGGTGCAACGGTCCACCTGGTGAACCCGGGGAGGGTCAGGAAGTTTGCTGAAGGCATCGGCATTCTAAGCAAGAACGATCTAATCGATGCTGACTTGCTAACCCGTTATGGATTGCTTGCCAGGAAGCTCATTGCCTACGCGCCGGTGGCACAGGAAATCAATGATCTGCGCAGTCTGCTGAATCGGCTTGATGTGCTGGAACGCAATCTGAGAAGTGAGCTCAATCGTCAGGAAAAGATCGGAAAAACAATGGTTTTCCATCGTCTTGAGCAACAATCCATCGCCCGAAACGTCAAGCGACTAAAGACAGAGATCAAGACATTTAAAGACGCCATCCGGCAGTGTGTAAAGTTATCGCCATCCCTACACCAATGTTTTGAACTGCTCTGCACCATTCCAGGTGTCGGTGCCAAAACAGCCTGGATCATGACTGTGATACTCGGCAGCAGGTCATTCAGATCGGCTCCTGAGGTGGCCTCTTTTCTCGGCCTGAATCCGATTGAAAAACGTTCAGGTAAATCACAGTACCGCCGGCCAAGGCTGTCAAAATCAGGCAGTAGGCACTACCGCCAGCAGCTCTACTTTCCCGCGATAGTCGCGACACGCAAGAACCCTGATATTCAGGCGCTTTATGAACGCCTGCTGGCGGCAGACAAGACCAAAATGTGCGCCTTGGGAGCCGCCATGAGAAAGCTGGTGCACATCTGCTACGGCGTGGTTAAGAACCAGACACCATACCAGGCACAAACTATACCGTCGTAACAGCACGTGGCCGAGGAGCCCGAACAACACTCACAATCTGTGACTGATGTGATTGCTTGGGTTGCTGCCTCACCGTTCTGCTGCGCATGACAACCCGCGCTTTCTATAGGTGGGAAGGCCCCTTATTGCTATTAAGTTAATAATCATGAAAAATGGCTTGCAACTAAAGACGGTATCTATACCCGGGTTATCTCACCGCTCCTGTCAAACATCATGCTCAATGAGTTTGATCAATGGCTGGAGGTGAAATACCTGAGCAAGAAAGCCCGCTCGGATCGTTGGGTATGGAACTTCGGTATACAAAAGCAACGCCCCATTACGGTTCGCGAAAACCGGCAGTGGAAACCGGCGGTAGCTTATTGCCGATATGCCGATGACTTTATAGTTATCGTCAAAGGGAACAAGGCACATGCTGAGGCCATTCGTGAAGAATGCCAGGCGTTTCTGGAAGACACCCTCAAGTTGACGCTCAATATGGATAAAACCCATATTACCCACGTCAACGACGGGTTTACCTTTCTGGGGCACCGGATCATTCGCAAGCGGGGGCCGCGGGGTACGATGCGTACCGTTACGACCATACCCATGGACAAGTTCCGCAATTTTGCGAACAAGCTGATTAAAGAACTGTCCGGCAATCATAGTGTGAACAAGATTGATATGGTGGAGAGCCTGAATCGCCAACTGGCGGGATGGGCCAACTTCTACCAATTCACGGACTATACCGCTGTCATGTACGGGAAACTGGATAGAATCATCTTCTGGAAACTCGCACATTGGCTGGCACGGAAGTATCGGGTCTCCATCAAGTCGCTGATGCGACAGTGGGCCCGGTACCCAGCTGACGGCAAAGCCAAGATATGGCAGCTATTTGGCCGAAGCGGTAGAGGCAATCTTTGTGGAGTGACACTACGAAGGCTGGTTACCAGTCGCAAGTGTCAGTTCCGGTGGCGTAACCCTGAAACCAATCCGTATATTACGCGGACTGAAGAAAGGAACACCGTCACTTCACGCTATCGCGATGTAGCCATGGCTTTAAGCCACGCTTGAATGGAGAGCTGTATGCGCTGAGAGGTGCACGTGCGGTTCGGGGAGGAGAAGCAGGGAAATAGTTCGACTACGCCCTGCTTCTTACTCTACTCTGGACCCAGGAAGGCTGGTTGTATCTGGCTGTTGTGATTGATTTATATTCCAGAAAAGTTGTTGGTTGGAGTATGAGCAGCCGAATGACAGCACAGTTGGTGTGTGATGCATTGACGATGGCGATCTGGTTGCGTCGGCCAAAGGAGGGGTTGCTCCATCATTCTGACCGTGGATCGCAGTATGCCAGTAAAGCTTTCAGGAGATTATTGAAAGCGCATGGCTTCAAAGGCAGCATGAGCCGGAAAGGTGATTGCTGGGACACTACGCCGTTGTGGAGAGTTTCTTCGGCAGCCTGAAGCAGGAACGGGTGCACTGGCGACACTACCAG
>JACZXW010000048.1 GCA_022571415.1 Pseudomonadota bacterium | reverse complement strand
CACGCCGCGATGTATTGATGTTGATGGCAATGGTACGATCGATTACGCCTATGCTGGTGATACCCTCGGCAACTTCTTCCGCTTCGACATGTGCCGTGCGGATTTAAATGGTGGAGAGTGTGTCGTCAGTGCTACCGCCTATGAAGATTGGACGGTCACCAAGATATTTGAGGCGGTTTATGACCCCGACTGTATCACTTCGACTTGTGATCTTACTGATGGAGATGAAATCACTCAGCCGTTGATCAATCGACCATTGGTCGTTGAACATCCGAGTGAAGAGGATGGCTTCATTGTCATCATGGGTACAGGCAGCTTTGTTACCACAACTGATAAAACGAGCGCGGACATCCAAAGCATTTATGGTATCTGGGATCGCCTGGGTCCGGTATTGATCGATAAAACGAATCTGGTCAGGCAGCAGTATACGAATGTCGATGATCCGACACTTGGCCTGGTCAGGTTGTTGACTTCTGAAGAGGTTCCTTACTCGGTAGTGGATAGCCAGCTTGGCTGGTACAACGATCTGAACTCGGTTGCTGCCGGGGATACGCCTGATATTGATCCACCGGAATTTCCAGGTGAGAAGGCAATTCGTAATCTTCAGTTAAGAGGCGGAATAACGTTTGTGAACAGTGTAATTCCACGGGTTTCAACCAGCTGTACCAGTTCCGCGGGTGGATTTGCTTTGGCGTTCTGCCCGGGCACCGGTGGACTGAATTGTCTGGGAACCAGTGGAATCTTCGATTTGAACAATGACGGTTTGTTCAATGAAGCTGATGAGGCCTACAATCAGGTAGTAGCGGCCACCAGGTTTGAGGATGCCGTGCCAACGGATTCAACCTTCTTTGGTGGAAACCGTGTTACACAATTAAGTGACCAATCTCTGGAACTACGAGGCACTGATACAGCGGGTGGCTCTAATACCGGAAGGTTATCCTGGAAGCGTTTGGATTCGGTGCAATAGGAGTCTGCTATGTTTACCGACAGAATGGCTGGATTTAATTCGAATTTTAACATCAAGGGAGCCAGTTCCTTCGTTGATCGCTGTTTTCGTTACCTAACATTTTCAAAGTGTGGTGACGATGAACCAATTTTTTCTGTTTGCGGACAGCCCCTGGCTAGATGGATGTTATTGGGATTGATCCTTCTTCCATCTTTGACAGCAGCTGAAGATTTCCCAAGGCCTAGCCGGATTTACACGGTTGAAACGACCGGCGTTATCGAGTTAATCAATATAGCTGAAAGGGAAGCAAGAATTGGTGGTTTCACTTACTATTTTGGAAGCCCGATTCTCGACAATTTATCGGAGGTCAAACTTTACGGTGTTGGCTATGGTTCGCTTGAGATGCTCTATGTGGGGATGAAAGTCAGGGTGCGCTTTGCCGATACGGGTGTCAGCCGCTATGTTGTTCTACTGGAACAGCTGTCATCAACTGCACTGGTCGGGAGTTAGTCAGAGGCGCCTTAACAGCGCAGGTACCTACCGCGGCTGTCCTCAATGATGCCATCCTTGTCCACATCGTGAGTGGTCCGTGCTCGACCCGACATATTGATGACGATTTGTCTCCGATATCTCGGGTCCTGGTCTGCAGAGCAATAGACAAAATTTCCGTTTTGAAAATTCGTGTAGCCCATGCTGGTCAGTTGCAGGTAACGACGATTCCTGAATGAGCGCCAGGTTATGGTTGCGCCTTTTATGGGGAAATAAAAGCGCTTCATGATGACGTCCTTTGGGTCAACCCGTGCATTCCTGTTTCGGTCGAGAAAAACGATAGTCCCATCGTGCCAGTTTCCACCACACTGGTTTCCATCAAAACTAGGGCACAGTGTTACCAGGGAGCCGTAGGAAATAGCAGTCTGCCGGGCGAACATAATCGAGCCGATGAGCCAATTATGGGCTGCAGTTGCCTGGCTGCGATGGAGCATATGGGTCATGGATGGCACCATGGAGCCCAACAGAATCGCACTGATGGCGAGTACGGTTAACGCCTCAATGAGTGTAAATCCTCTTCCATTTCGCGCCATCGCCGATGCTCCTGCATTGATTGATGGAGCATAGACCTGGTAGATATTTTCAGCTGTGGGACATGGTGGATATTTGCTGTGAGCCTAAGATGATATTTATACAGGGGGAGTTAGGGGGGACAGTTTACTTAATTCCAGACGAATTAAGTAAACTGTCCCCCCTAACTCCAGACGAATTAAGTAAACTGTCCCCCTAACTCCTAGTCCAGCTTCAGTTTCTTCAGTTTGTACCGAAGTGCGCGAAAAGTGATACCGAGTTTTTTTGCGGCAGCCGTTTTGTTCCAGCGAGTTGCTTCCAGGGTTTCAACGATCACGTTCTTCTCGATATCTTCAAGGTAAGATTCCAGTGAGTCAGCGTCTTCCGGCAGGGTGCCGCTGGCAGCGGCTTTTTCTTCATTGACGGGGTCTGCATCCTTGTCAGGGACTATCGTGTCTGTTTCCGTGTCAGGGCCCAGGGTCTGCGTTTCGCTTTTGGGATGTTGATCGATGTTGGTAAGGGCCAGGTCATCAACGGTGATAACGTCATTTTCACAAAGTGTAATGGCTCGTTCCAGGATATTCTGAAGTTCCCTCACGTTGCCGGGGAAATGATAATCCTGCAGAGCAGAAATTGCTTCGTTGCTGAATTCGGGTATAGCTACCTGGTATTCATCGGCGATTCGAGTCAGCAGGTTTGCTGCCAGAGCCGGAACATCGTCTCTGCGTTCTCTCAGGCTTGGAACTTTGAGCTCGATCACGTTAATGCGGTAGAAAAGATCCTGGCGAAAGTAGCCATTCTCTACTTCTGCCGCAAGATCCTTGTGTGTAGCGCTCAGGATGCGGACGTCCACCGGTATTTCTTTTTGCCCGCCAACAGGACGGATGGCTTTCTCCTGGATGCCTCTGAGCAATTTCACTTGCATAGGCAGTGGCAGATCAGCCACCTCGTCCAGGAACAAGGTTCCTCCATTAGCGGCCTGGAACAATCCTTCCTTGTCAGATACTGCGCCTGTGAAGCTGCCCCTGGTATGCCCGAAGAATTCGCTTTCCATCAGTTCGCTTGGAATTGCGCCGCAGTTAACTGGAATGAAAGGTGCGTTACGGTGGGGACCTTCTTCGTGTAACAGCCTTGCGACTAACTCTTTACCGCTGCCAGATTCACCGCTGATATAGATCGGGGCCTGGCTCCTTGCCAACTTGATAATTTGTTTGCGCAAATTTTTCATCACTTGCGAATCACCCAGCAAGGTAGGTGATGCGATTTCAGTCTCATCTCCCTTCGATGCCAGGGGCTTTAAATTCAGCGCTGTGTCCACCAGGTGGCGAAGTAATTCGAGATTGACAGGTTTTGAAACGAAATCAAAAGCTCCGGCCTTCAATGCTTCGACTGCAGAGTCCATGCTGCCGTGTGCCGTTATCATCGCTACTGGCAGCTGCGGGAATTCCTTTTGGATATATTGCACCAGTTCAATCCCGTTGCCGTCAGGTAACTTCATATCTGTTAGGCAGAAGTCAAACTCATGCTCCCTAAGCATCGTTTTTGCCGATTTTACGTCAGCAGCGCTGAGCGTATTGATGCCCATTCGACCAAGCGTTATTTCAAGGAGCTCTCGAATGTCCGGTTCATCGTCGACGATCAGTGCGTTTTTCTGGTCCATGGAATTTTCACTTCTCGCTGTGGTTAAGCCAGGAAAGTTATCTTGAAACAACTTCCGCCAGTGACTGCTTTTGAATAACTCAATCTCGCCCCGTTTGCCTCGCAAAGTTCTTTTGAAAGGTAAAGGCCAAGCCCGGTGCCGGTCGATTCTGTGGTGTAAAATGGTTCAAACAGATTTCCAACAAGGTCCGCGTCCACCCCCGTCCCGTAGTCGATTACTTCAAGGTAAGCGTGTCCTGAATTGGACTCAATGCCGCAAACGATCTTGAGTTTCTGTTCACCCGTATTCTTTGCGCTATATCGTAGCCCGTTCTGGTAGAGATTTCCAAGAACCTGAGACAAGTGAAGGGGGTCGATATTTATACTGATTGGCTCAGACAAAAATTCAGTTTCGATGGAGAGTTTATCCGGGATACCTGCTGAAAACTCGTCCAGAAACTTTTCCATCCATTCATGTAGCACAATATTTCGTGGTTCGGCTATTTGCCTGCTCGACATCTGCAGCACGTTCTCGATTACACCGTTCATTCTTACTGTATGGTTTTGAATTATTTCGCTTAACCGTTGATCCCCCTTGGTTAAATCCATGGATTCTCCTAACAGTTGAGCTGCGTGACTTATAGCACCTAGTGGATTTCGTATTTCGTGGGCGATACTGGCTGATAGCCGACCAAGTGACGCCAATTTGAATTGCTGTGCCTGTTTTTGCACCACGGTGCTGTCCTCAATGAAAACGAGTGTATCTGATTCAGATGAGGGTTTGTTCAACAGGGAAAAACTAGCCAAAAGGTCCGGCCCAGTTTCAAAAACACTGAATTTTGCGACTTCCGGCGATGGGTTCTGTTTCCATTCGATGAGTTTTTTCAGTAAAATTTCTGGTAACTGTTCTTTCGGAGACAGGTTATCTATCGGATTCTGCAGCATTCGTTCGGCAGCATGATTGATTAACCTGGGTTGTTTGCCATCAGCGATGACCACTACACCCACGCGCATACGCTCAATGATAAGTTGGTTAATTTGTTCCAGTGTGCGTACCTCAGTTTCCCGCGACCGTAGCTGTCGGGAAAGAGTCTGGAAAAGGATATTGGCCGCGAAGTAGACGATCCCAAGAATACCTGCCTGGAAGAAACTGCGAAGGGTGTTTTCGTCGAGGAAGAACAGGTAAAACTCGTCATAGATCGTTAATATGAACGCGATTGCCGGTAACACCGTTGACACGCGTCCATGAATAAGCCCGCCACCAAAAGCCAGTGTGAAAATAAGGAAATTAGCCAGGCCGGAACTCACCCCGCCGCTGGCAGACATCAATAGGGTTAGACAGACGATATCGCCGACAAGGATCAGCCATGAAGGTGCGGTCTTGGATAGAAATTCCACGCTGATAAAGAGGGTGGTCAGACCGATGAGTACGTTGAAACCGATGTATAACACAATTGTAGTCTGGAACAATTCAGGATTTACACTACCAACAAATCTCTGGAAATTTGGGTCCAGGAAAAGGAAAAGAAACAGGAACGAGAGCAGAATGCGGTAATAGTTGTAAACGCGGAGGATGGTTGCGCGTTGTGAGCTGCGTTGTTCCTCCAGGGAAAGATCAGCGGTTTCTATCATGACCCGAAGTCCGGAAGCATCTAAATAGCTGACCGAGCTGGGCACCTGCCACTACCCCATCAAACCAAAAGTAACAATGTTAAGCCAAGACTTGCCTGAACGCTTGACCGATTTGTTTGCGCGAAACTGTCCGTTGCTATCCAGTGAAACGTGCTCCGGGAAGTTAGTTGAAAGCACCAAAAGCGCATCGTTAGCAAGATTATCCATGCCCAACAACTGATATGCTTCAACCATAATCGCCAGGGCGTCGGGTACGGCACTGGTCCCCTGGAGATTTTCGAATACGTATCTTCCGCGATTAGCAGCAGCGACGTAGGCACGTCGAAATATATAGTAGCGTGCAACATTTACTTCTGATGCCGCTAATAGGTTTCTTAAGTATTGCATGCGTTTTTGCGCATCAGGCGCGTATTCGCTATTCGGGAAACGCCTTATTAACTGGGCGAAGTCCTCGAATGAATCTCGAGCAGCGCCAGGGTCCCTGGTCGAAGGGTCCATGGGAAACAGCTTTGCCAGGAAGTTTTGATCTTCGTCGAAGGAAGCCAGTCCTTTGAGGTAATAGGCGTAGTCAACATTTGGATGGCGTGGATGCAGGCGAATGAAGCGGTCGGCGGCAGCTCTGGCCGCTTCTGGCTGAGCACTGCGGTAATACGCATAGATGATCTCCAGCTGGGCCTGCTCGGCGTATCGGCCGAAAGGAAATCTGGCTTCCAGGAATTGCAATTTCTCAACAGCACTAGCGTAATTGTTCGATCTCAGGCTACCCTGGGCAGATTCGTAGTAGGCCAGTTCTGTTGATTCTATATCGTCTGTTTTGTCGCTGTTGCAGGCTGACAGAAGAAGAACCACGCAAGGCACCAAGACATAGCTGATTTTTGGCATGACAATCTTAATTATTAACGGACTTGAAAACCGGGCTATTTAACCATAGCCTCTGGAAAGACCCAAGTTGTCTTCCATTCCCGGACGCCTAGCATGACATCAAGAATCCAGCATCAGGGTTTTATCCCGAAAGAGATGGCCTTTGACCGCTTGGACCAGGTTGCAGCGGCCTTGTTCCCACAATATTCGAGATCAAGGTTACAAACCTGGATTAAATCGGGTGAGCTGGTGGTCGATGGACGCTCCGGAAGATCGAAAGATAAGGTTTCAGGCGGTGAATTGATCGTAATTGATGCCGTTGCAGACACGATTGAAGATCAGGCTGAAAATATACCGCTTGAGGTAGTGTTTGAAGACGAATCGATCCTGGTGATAGACAAAGTAGCCGGGATGGTTGTGCATCCTGGTGCGGGCAATAGCCAGGGTACTTTGTTGAATGCGCTGCTTCATTACTGTTTAAGCCTCAATGAGATTCCCAGAGCGGGAATCGTACATCGACTGGACAAAAACACCACCGGACTCATGGTGGTCGCCAAGACATTGACCAGCCAGGCGAGCCTGGTCCAGCAACTACAAACTCGCCGGGTAAAGCGGCTTTATCAGGCTATTGTGTATGGGATTCCCAATGCGGATGGGGTAGTGGATGCAGCCATCAGCAGACACCCGGTGCACAGAACGCGCATGGCGGTTCGTGATGGCGGCAAGGAAGCGATTACAGGATATCGTGTGTTACGTTCTTTCTTCGCACACGCGCATATGGAATTCTCGCTTGAAACAGGGCGTACCCACCAAATCCGGGTTCATATGCAGCATCTTGGTTTCCCGCTGGTTGGTGATCCAACCTATGGTGGGCATTTCAGAACGCCGAAAATAGGCGGGGAACTGCTCACCGTTTGCCTGAAAGAATTTCGGCGGCAGGCGCTGCACGCGAAGGAACTTTCATTCCAGCATCCAGACACCGGGCAACAAGTTTCGTTTTCGAGTGCCTTGCCGAGTGATTTGAAATTACTGCTCCATGCGCTGGATGTCGCTTCGAGCGGTTGCAATGATTGACCTAGAGCAGCCGGACTGGCCTGCTCCTGCTTCGGTTAAGGCGTTCGTTACAAGCAGAAAGGGCGGTGTCAGCAAGCCTCCTTACGGCGCATTGAATCTGGCTGCCCATGTGGGTGATGAGAGGGACGCTGTAGAGGCCAATCGCGCCTTGCTGTCAAAGAAAATGGAACTCCCGTCCCGTCCGGTCTGGTTAAATCAGGTTCATTCAAATTCCGTCATTCAGGTTGGTTGCGGGATGTCTGATCTGGCGGATGCAGATGGGAGTTTTACCAGGGAAGTTGGCGTTGTTCTGGCGATACTGGTTGCGGACTGTTTACCTGTATTTCTGTGTAGCCTGACCGGAAAGGAGATTGCTGTAATCCATGCGGGTTGGCGAGGGCTTGCTGAGGGCGTTATACAACAGGGGGTAAAACGGTTTAGTGAAAAAGAACTAATCGCCTGGATTGGACCGGCGATTGGACCCTGTCATTATGAGATAGATGGCTCATTGCGACACAGGTTTCCGCAGGAGTTCTCGCGCAAGGGTCGCGACGATAAGCATTGGATGCTGGACTTACCGGGCATTGCGACTCGGCAATTGATGGATGCCGGTGTCAGCAGAATTTTTCGCTCTGAACTCTGTACCTACTGCAACCCGGACCGCTTTTATTCCTTTCGCCGGGATGACCGGACGGGCAGATTCGTTGCCCTGATCTGGAAACAAGCCTAATTTGCTGCTTTTTGTCTGGAGAACCTTTTTAGAAGGAAGGGACAACAGGAACTGGCCTTTTAGAGGTCTGAATCTGGAAAGAAAGGGGTTAGCCGGTACAGTTTTCTCTTATGATTTGACGGGTTTCGTCCATACGCTGGGCTTTTTCTTCATCGCTGAGAAGTTTCTCTACCCCGTTTTCATCCCTGACACGGATTCTGAGAAAGGCTTCCAATTGAGCAAGGTTACGCTTCCCCATTTCGCAGTTAGAACGTTGCACTTCGGCAATTTGCCTGTTCATTGCTGCTCGTTCCACCTCGATTGAGATGTTGGAACCGGATTCGTCTGCAGATAATCCAGCATTGGAACTGACCTGCTGTTGTGCCTGTGGACGTCCGCGCTGCCGCTGGTATCCAAACGGTCGTGCAGAACCCACTAGTTCCGCATCGTATCCGCCCGGGTTGCGCTGGGCGTAATTGGTAATCCCGTTTTCGTCAATCCAGGTATAGTATTCAGTCGCGCCAAAAGCGGCCCATGCCAGGAATCCACAGATGAACAATATTCCTTTCTGTAACATTAACCTTCTCGCGTAACCCAATACAGGATATGGGAATTTAGCTGATTTTACCGAAAGAACTGCATTTTTTCGACCAGATATTCGTGCGCGGAGCTATTTTAGCACCAACTGGCGCTCCTACGATTGACTAGACCCTGAGGATGATTAAGAATGCCCGCCCTCTAATTCGGACTATTTTGCACACATTCGGTTAATTCAGGTGGATAAAGTGGAAATGTTATCGGGCGGCGACATATTGATCCGATCTCTCCAGGAAGAAGGGGTAGAGATTATCTTCGGATATCCTGGCGGCGCGGTGCTGCATATCTATGATGCTCTATTCAGGCAGAATCAGATCAAGCACATACTGGTGAGGCATGAGCAGGCCGCAACGCACATGGCAGATGGCTATGCTCGTGCCACTGGCCGTGCGGGCGTCGTCTTCGTGACCTCCGGCCCTGGTTCAACCAATGCAATCACCGGTATTGCGACAGCCTATATGGACTCGATACCCATGGTGGTCGTGTCCGGACAGGCCCAGACCCACCTGATCGGTACGGATTCCTTCCAGGAGACCGATATGGTTGGAATCTCCCGCCCGATTGTTAAACACAGTTTTTTGCTAAAAAGTGCGGAAGAAATCGCGGAGGTGATCAAGAAAGCTTTCTATATTGCAACTTCCGGGCGACAAGGACCCGTGGTTGTGGATATTCCGAAGGATATTACGAGCCCAACAGAACTGTTTCCGTTTGAATACCCGGAAAGTATCTCGATGCGCTCATACAGTCCCGCAACCAAAGGCCATTCCGGCCAGATAAAAAAAGCGACGGCCATGTTGCTGGAAGCGGAAAGACCGATGATCTACACGGGTGGCGGGGTCGTACAGGGTAATGGATCTGAAGAGTTGATCAAGCTCACCAGGACACTCGGCTATCCAATTACCAACACCCTGATGGGATTAGGGGGATACCCGGGTACCGATAAGCAGTTTTTAGGCATGCTAGGCATGCACGGGACCTTTGAGGCAAACAACGCAATGCACCATTGCGACTTGTTACTCGCCGTAGGCGCACGGTTTGATGATCGGGTCACAAATACCATTTCGAAATTCTGTCCTTACGCCAAGATCATTCATGTGGATATCGATCCTGCCTCTATTTCTAAAAATGTCGTCGCTCACATACCTATTGTTGGGCCTGTAGATGTGGTGTTAAAGGAAATGAACAGATTTGCCGAAGAGGGGATCACCAAACGTACAGACAGGCAAGCCAGGTTGTTGTCTGAATGGTGGGATCAAATTGACGGCTGGAGAAGACAGGACTGCCTGCGGGTGACGACGGATGAAGGCAGCAAGGTCATAAAACCGCAGCAGGTCATTCAGGCTGTTTATAAGGCAACAGCAGGGGATGCCTACGTCACCTCCGATGTTGGACAGCACCAGATGTTCGCTGCTCTTTATTATCCCTTTACCGAACCACGTAAGTGGATCAATTCCGGGGGTCTTGGCACCATGGGTTTTGGCCTTCCTGCAGCAATGGGCGTGCAGGTTGCGTTTCCGGACGAAACGGTGGTTTGTATTACCGGAGATGGGAGTATTCAGATGAATATTCAGGAGCTATCGACCTGTGCGCAATATGATCTGCCCGTAAAGATCATCAATGTGAACAATCGTGCATTGGGTATGGTTAAACAATGGCAGGATATGCAATATGAGGGTAGACATTCTCATACCTACATGGATTCATTGCCAGACTTTGTCAAGTTGGTTGAGGCCTATGGTCATGTGGGTTTTGCGGTCGATAACATCGACGAACTGGACGCTGTACTGGCGGAGACATTTTCTCTAACTGACAAGCTCGTATTCGTTGATGTCAACGTTGACCCTGATGAGCATGTTTACCCGATGTTTGTCGCGCCAAATGGATCAATGCGCGATATGTGGTTAAAAAAAGGGGTACGCACCTAATGCGGAGAATTATTTCAGTGCTAATGGAAAATGAGGCGGGCGCCTTATCTCGTGTCGTTGGCCTGTTTGCCCAGCGTAACTACAATATCGAAACACTTACCGTTGCACCTACTGAGGATAAAACCCTGTCGCGTTTGACCTTGACCACGACAGCAACCGATCAACAGATCGAACAAATTACAAAACAGCTCAATAAATTGATCGAAGTGGTCAAGCTGGTTGATCTCACGGATGGTGATCATCTTGAACGTGAATTGATGCTTATCAAATTGAAAGCGACCGGCGCCCAAAGAGCGGAAATTAAACGGACTGCTGATATTTTTCGTGCACAGGTAGTAGACGTGACCCAGGGTGCCTATACAATCCAGTTGACGGGCACCAGTGACAAACTCGATGCGTTTCTGCGAGCGATACAGGAATCGACGGTGCTTGAAATGGTCCGATCGGGCGTGTCTGGCCTGTCGCGTGGTGAAAAGGTGCTGAGCAGCAAGTCTTAAGTATTATAATTTCCCCACTGATGGGGAGAGGCCGACCCGGTTGCCGGGCACACTGAAGTAGTAAACCCGCAGGATAATTCCGCTAAAATTTCAGACCTTGAGCCAGCTGGCCCTATAATAGGTGGGTGTTTTTGTAATATCTGATGCAGTAGCCACTCGTGGGATGCATCAATTTATGAAAGGGAGCTGGCAGCGACTAGTGACCTGGTTGGAAATTGCCATGGAAGAACCGAAAAAATTACATGATGCGGACTCCAATGTCGCTTCCCTGAACGAAAGAAAAGGTCTGGCCAGAGGGGTCTATCTCCTGCCTAACCTGATTACCACCGGTGCTCTGTTCTCCGGATTTTACGCCATCATCGCGGCAATGAGTGGAACCCTGGAGAATGCGGCCATTGCGATTGTTATCGCTGGCTTTCTCGACGCCCTGGATGGTCGAATCGCGAGACTTACCAACACCCAGAGTGAATTTGGCCTGCACTATGACAGTCTCTCTGATCTGGTGGCGTTTGGCGTCGCCCCCGCTGTGCTGATGTTCAGCTGGGTCCTGTCTGACCTGGGAAAGATAGGGTGGATGATCGCCTTCCTCTATATGGCATGCGCGGCGCTCAGACTCGCCAGATTCAATACGGCGCCAGATGGCAAGATTTTTTCTGGCTTGCCAAGCCCAGCGGGCGCCGGGATTCTTTCCTCGATGGTCTGGACCTGGGTAGATAATTTTGATCCTGTTGTCAGCATCCAGTTTTCGGTTTTTATGGCGGTGTTTGTTGCCGTTTTAGCGCTATTGATGGTCAGTAATATTCGGTATTACAGTCCGAAAAACCTCAATCTGAAAGGCAGAGTTCCTTTTATCTACATGCTGGGAATTGTTCTCATATTTGTTGTAGTGGCGGTTTATCCTCCCGGCGTTCTGTTCGGACTGGGTTTCGTCTACGGCTGCTCGGGCCCGATCCGGGCGCTATTTCGCAAGAAAACTCCGGAACAAAATGACATTGGCGGACCAGAGGTGTAACGGCGGCTGGTTTTGTGTGTCCAGTTACAAGGTCAATTAGCGGAGGCAAAAGATGGTCTGGATTAAAAAAGAATGCGCTGTACTGCCATCAGAGATTACGGATGAACGGGTCTTTAACGGGCGCAGACGATTTATCCAGGCCGCTGGGATTATTTCATCTGTGTCGATGGCCCCGCAGATATTCGCCGGAACAAGAGATACCGGGAAAGTGTTGCGCTATGACGGCAAAGTTGATCATTCCCAGATTCCGCCCGGGTGGCTGGTAAAAAAGCTCAACGCAGCAAAACCTGGCGTCTATTCGACCAATGAACAGGCAACGCCTTATGAATATATCACCCAGTACAATAATTTCTATGAGTTTGGTAGCGATAAAGGCGATCCTGCTGCCAATGGAAAAGATTTCAATTCGGATCCGTGGAGTGTTGTCATCTCCGGTGAGGCTGAAATTACCGGTAAAATAGCACTTGAGGACATACTTAAACCCCATGACCTAGAAGAACGTATCTATCGATTGCGCTGTGTCGAGGCCTGGTCGATGGTCGTACCCTGGATAGGCTTCCCTCTGGCCGATCTGATCAAGCGTTTCAAGCCCACATCTGACGCGAAATTTGTACGCTTTGAAACCCTGTACGATCCGAAACAGATGCCTGGCCAAAGATCGAGGTTTACTTCCATTGACTACCCCTATGTTGAGGGTTTGCGGATTGATGAGGCGGTCAACGAACTGGCGTTCATCGCGGTGGGTGTCTATGGAAACAGTTTGCCACCTCAAAATGGTGCACCACTCCGGTTGGTCATCCCCTGGAAATATGGGTTCAAAAGCATCAAGTCTATTGCAAAGATTACGTTCACGAAAAAACGCCCAAGGACCACCTGGGAAAAGGCAGGTCCACGAGAGTACGGTTTTTACGCGAATGTAAACCCGGAAGTTGATCATCCGCGCTGGAGTCAGGCGACAGAACGGCGCTTACCCAGTTCACTGTTTTCACCAAACAGGATTGAAACCATCGCCTTCAACGGCTATGGGCCACAGGTCGCATACTTGTATGCGGATATGGACTTGAAGCGCTACTTCTAGTGTTCAAACGCTGGTTAAAGCCCATAACGTTTGTTCTCGGCCTGGCGCCATTTTCCTGGTGCTTGTATGAGGTATTCCTTCTGTTTCAAGGGCAGCCACATTCCCTCGGAGCGGATCCCGGGAAAGTGATCGTCCATTTCAACGGGGCATGGGCTCTACGCTTCCTGATTATGACCCTGATGGTAACGCCCGTCAGGCAGCTGTTCTCCTTTCCTCTGGTGATGAGAATTCGGCGCATGCTGGGTCTGTTCACTTTTTTCTATGCGAGCCTGCATGTTGCTTCCTATGCGGTGTTCCTGCTGGAATTGCAGTTCGCTGACATTGTTGCTGATGTGATCAAGCGCCCCTATATCACGGTAGGGTTTGCAGCCTTTTCATTGCTGATTCCCCTGGCTGTAACTTCTAATCGATGGATGATTGGGCGACTTAAACAAAGGTGGAAAACCCTGCATAAACTGGTGTATCCCATCTCGATACTGGTCATTGTTCATCTCACCTGGCTGACAAAAGATGACTACCAGGAAGTGTTTTTCTATGGGCTCGCCATAGCTGTCTTACTGGGGATTCGGGTCTATCGCTCCGGATGGCTTGCACACAATTCCCTTATTCCAATGAGGCGACAAACCGTCATTCAAAATATCCAGAAGTTTTAATAGATTTTGATAATTAAGCCGTATAGAATGCGCCGCCTTGCCCGCTGGTACAGCACCAGGTTGCAAGTCTTGAATATGCCTGAAAGCCAGTTGTAGTACGGCTTTCAATGAAGTAAAGAAATTGTACGTTTCTTTATTTTGGGGCTTGTAAAAGGGTAGGCAGGGCGTATAATACGCTCCCTCGATCAATGAGATCGAGTCGAGTCACCGGCCGTGATTCGATGGCTTTTGCTTTCGCAGGGAAGCAGGCCAGCCAGCATTACTATTTTCTACAGGATTCCCGCTGAATTGTGACTCAGCGCGGGGATTTTTGTGCGAAGTGATCTGGTAACAGTTCTTTAACAATTTGGAAACAAGCAATAGGTGTGGGTACTTGTTAGTTGAATGCATTAGATATTCAACGACAAATACCAACAATTTATTGAGTTAAGGTCACGACTCGCCACAGGCGAACGTGGCCAGCCAAAGACACTTCGTTAAGAAGGGTCGGAAGCTTACTTACTTTTTTAATGGTAATTTGCGTTGAGCCAAGATGGGGCTCGCTCTTTTGGGCGAACACATCTGGCGATTGGTGACTTGTGACGGTACGACGTATCGCAGCAATCCATCGAGAGCCGGGGATGGTTAGGCAACCACTCATCTTGAAAAGATTTGCGAACTAAATTCGCAACTGTGACCTGAGCAAGCCTCAAAAGGGCGTTCCAGCTTTTCTCTTGAAGGGCGACGGAACAGCAAGGGAATCAGGAAAACTTCAATATTAATTGAAGAGTTTGATCATGGCTCAGATTGAACGTTGGCGGCAGGCCTAATACATGCAAGTCGAACGGTAACAGCGGAGCTTGCTCCGGCTGACGAGTGGCGGACGGGTGAGTAACGCGTAGGAATCTACCCAGTAGCGGGGGATAGCCCGGGGAAACTCGGATTAATACCGCATACGCCCTACTCTTTTAAGAGATGGGGAAAGGGGGGGATCTTTTCGGAGACCTCTCACTATTGGAGGAGCCTGCGTTGGATTAGCTAGTTGGTAAGGTAAAGGCTTACCAAGGCAACGATCCATAGCTGGTCTGAGAGGACGATCAGCCACACTGGAACTGAGACACGGTCCAGACTCCTACGGGAGGCAGCAGTAGGGAATATTGTGCAATGGGGGAAACCCTGACACAGCCATGCCGCGTGTGTGAAGAAGGCCCTAGGGTTGTAAAGCACTTTCAGTTGTGAGGAATAAGCCGGGTTAATACCTTGGTTTAATGACGTTAGCAACAGAAGAAGTACCGGCTAACTCCGTGCCAGCAGCCGCGGTAATACGGAGGGTACGAACGTTAATCGGAATTACTGGGCGTAAAGCGCACGTAGGTGGTTTATTAAGTGGGATGTGAAAGCCCCGGGCTCAACCTGGGAACTGCATTCCAAACTGATAAACTAGAGTACGGTAGAGGGGGGTAGAATTCAGAGTGTAGCGGTGAAATGCGTAGATATTCTGAGGAATACCGGTGGCGAAGGCGGCCCCCTGGATTGATACTGACACTGAGGTGCGAAAGCGTGGGGAGCAAACAGGATTAGATACCCTGGTAGTCCACGCCGTAAACGATGTCTACTAGCCGTTGGGAGGCTTGACCTTTTAGTGGCGCAGCTAACGCGATAAGTAGACCGCCTGGGGAGTACGGTCGCAAGATTAAAACTCAAATGAATTGACGGGGGCCCGCACAAGCGGTGGAGCATGTGGTTTAATTCGATGCAACGCGAAAAACCTTACCAGGCCTTGACATCCTGAGAACTTTCTAGAGATAGATCGGTGCCTTCGGGAGCTCAGTGACAGGTGTTGCATGGCTGTCGTCAGCTCGTGTCGTGAGATGTTGGGTTAAGTCCCGTAACGAGCGCAACCCTTATCCTTATTTGCCAGCACGTAATGGTGGGAACTCTAAGGAGACTGCCGGTGACAAACCGGAGGAAGGAGAGGACGATGTCAAGTCATCATGGCCCTTACGGCCTGGGCTACACACGTGCTACAATGGAAAGTACAGAGGGCCGCAATACCGCGAGGTGGAGCAAATCCCAGAAAACTTTTCGTAGTCCGGATTGGAGTCTGCAACTCGACTCCATGAAGTCGGAATCGCTAGTAATCGCGAATCAGCATGTCGCGGTGAATACGTTCCCGGGCCTTGTACACACCGCCCGTCATACCATGGGAGTGGGTTGCACCAGAAGTGGCTAGTTTAACCTTCGGGAGAACGGTCACCACGGTGTGGTTCATGACTGGGGTAAAGTCGTAACAAGGTAGCCGTAGGGGAACCTGCGGCTGGATCACCTCCTTAACGTAACGCACTCGCTGCAAGTACTCACAACCTATTGTTTGTTTCCCAAATTCTTCTCGACCTGTCGATGACTCGTTATCTTGATGGTTATTCCTGCGAAAGCAGGGGTCCGACGTTTCGGAACCTACCATTCGGATAACTCAAGTTGATTGATCAGAGAAGCATTAATCTCCAGAAGTCAGGAGACTTTCCATAAGAGATCTTCGGATCTGTATTCTATGGAACAAAAAGTCTTCTGACTTCTGGCGTTTAGCTAGAGAGGTTGGAAGCCCCAGCCTGAGCTCTTTAAAAAAGTGGATAAGTGATAAAGTAGTCTGTAAAGACATCCGCAAATGTGGAAATCGAGCAATCGATTTCCGGGGTCAGATCTTAAGCTCTGACCCCATCAATGATTACTCTTTATATCGACACCGGATACCTCAAACGCGTCCGGCAAGATCTTTCCAAAAGAGTTGTCGTCACATTTGTAATAAATTCAGAGTACGAAAATACCTGAGAGTCATCTTGAGGCGCAAGCCGAAAGATCTCGTAGTTCAGGTAGAAGAGTACTCAGAGTTCAAAAATTTCAAGCGTAATATCCGGTAAAAACATGTATTTAAAAGGTTGAAGTGAAGGTGCTAAAAGGGTCCTTCGTAGTACGACGCCTTTGCGCGCTTTAGCGAGTGTGTTCAAGTATATGATCAAGCGAATAAGCGCATATGGTGGATGCCTAGGCAGTTGGAGGCGATGAAGGACGTTGTAGTCTGCGATAAGCTCGGGGGAGCTGATTAACAAGCGTTATATCCCGAGATGTCCGAATGGGGAAACCCGACCCCTCTCTATTTATAGGGAAGGGGTCATCTGCACCTGAATAAAATAGGGTGTAGAAGCTAACCCGGAGAACTGAACCATCTAAGTACCCGGAGGAAAAGAAATCAACCGAGATTCCCTTAGTAGCGGCGAGCGAAAGGGGACCAGCCAGCAATCTTTATTCTTCTTGTTAGGGGAATATTCTGGAAAGTTTAGCGATACAAGGTGATAGCCCTGTACCTGAAAACTCGAAGAAAGAACTAAGTTTGCAACAAGTAGGTCGGAGCACGTGAAACTTTGACTGAAGACGGGGGGACCATCCTCCAAGGCTAAATACTCCCAACTGACCGATAGTGAACTAGTACCGTGAGGGAAAGGCGAAAAGAACCCCGGTGAGGGGAGTGAAATAGATCCTGAAACCGTATGCGTACAAGCAGTAGGAGCCTGAAACTTCGTCTTCGGATGAAGCAACGGGTGACTGCGTACCTTTTGTATAATGGGTCAGCGACTTACTTTTAGTAGCAAGCTTAACCGTTTAGGGGAGGCGTAGGGAAACCGAGTCTTAATAGGGCGTCCAGCTTCGGCTGAATAGTTGCTAGGAGTAGACCCGAAACCAGGCGATCTATCCATGGCCAGGGTGAAGGTTCGGTAACACGGACTGGAGGCCCGAACCCACCTATGTTGAAAAATGGGGGGATGAGCTGTGGATAGGAGTGAAAGGCTAATCAAGCTTGGAGATAGCTGGTTCTCCGCGAAATCTATTTAGGTAGAGCGTCATGTGTCACCACTGGGGGTAGAGCACTGTCTCGGCTAGGGGGTCATCCCGACTTACCAAACCGATGCAAACTCCGAATACCAGTGAGTGTGAGCATGGCAGACACACGGCGGGTGCTAACGTCCGTCGTGGAAAGGGAAACAACCCAGACCGCCAGCTAAGGTCCCGAAATCACAGTTAAGTGGGAAACGATGTGGGAAGGCATAGACAGCTAGGAGGTTGGCTTAGAAGCAGCCATCCTTTAAAGAAAGCGTAATAGCTCACTAGTCGAGTCGGCCTGCGCGGAAGATTTAACGGGGCTCAAACTGTGTACCGAAGCTGCGGGTGTGCGTGTTTTTCGAAACACGTACGCGGTAGCGGAGCGTTCTGTAAGCCGTTGAAGGTGTGCTGTCAGGCATGCTGGAGGTATCAGAAGTGCGAATGCTGACATGAGTAACGATAAGGGGGGTGAAAAACCCCCCCGCCGGAAGACCAAGGTTTCCTGCGCAACGCTAATCGGCGCAGGGTAAGTCGGCCCCTAAGGCGAGGGCGAAAGCCGTAGTCGATGGGAAGCAGGTTAATATTCCTGCACTTGTAATTATTGCGATGGAGAGACGGAGTAGGCTAGACCAGCGCGGCGTTGGTTGTCCGCGTTTAAGCATGTAGGCTGGGGGATTAGGTAAATCCGGTTCCCCCTCTTTGAGTAGAGAAAGCTGAGATGTGATGACGAACCCGGTCTTTGTACCGGGGAAGTGGTTGATGCCATGCTTCCAGGAAAATCTTCTAAGCTTCAGATAATTACGAACCGTACCCCAAACCGACACAGGTGGTCAGGTAGAGAATACCAAGGCGCTTGAGAGAACTCGGGTGAAGGAACTAGGCAAAATAGCACCGTAACTTCGGGAGAAGGTGCGCCGCTTTTGGTGATGGAACTTGCTTCCTGAGCTGAAGGCGGTCGAAGATACCAGGTGGCTGCGACTGTTTACTAAAAACACAGCACTCTGCAAACACGCAAGTGGACGTATAGGGTGTGACGCCTGCCCGGTGCCGGAAGGTTAATTGATTGGGTTAGCTTCGGCGAAGCTCTTGATCGAAGCCCCGGTAAACGGCGGCCGTAACTATAACGGTCCTAAGGTAGCGAAATTCCTTGTCGGGTAA
>JACZXW010000139.1 GCA_022571415.1 Pseudomonadota bacterium | reverse complement strand
TGTGGATAGAGTGACATATGATCGAAATGAACGCCAACTTTGGATAGCCAGTCCGCGACCTGATCCCTGATCTGGGATTTATTATGCTGGCCCTGGATACGCAGCCCTTCGCCGATGATCTCGAGGACCGTCATCCGCGGATTCAGGGATGAATAAGGATCCTGGAATATCATCTGAAGTTCGCGAGAATAGTGCAGATGATCTTTAGGGGAGAACCTGACAGGCAGAAGTTCACCATTGTAGAAAGCGTCACCGGATGTTCGTGCATGAAGTCCGATCAGCGCCTTGCCGAACGTGGACTTGCCCGAGCCACTCTCACCCACCAGACCGAGGATCTCGTTTTCTTCGATCGTGATTGATACCCCATCCACCGCGTGCAGTATCTGCCCTCGACCCAGCGTAAAGTGCTTTTTTAACTGCACTGTTTTAATCAGCACGGCTTTGACCCGAGTTATTCTGGTGTATTGCAGCGACTTCCGGGGCATCACCGTGTTGCAGCCAACAGCGGGAGCGATGATTTTGTTTGCCTCGCACAACAAAATTTATTGGTTGCTTTTTGTCGCACAGGCGCATGGCGTAGGGGCATCGCGTGAAATAGCCACAGCCTTGAGGCGGTGAAAAAAGATCGGGTGGACTGCCGTTGATGGGTGTCAGTTTTTTCTCCCGGCTCCCGGTATTTGACGGCATCGCACTTTTCAAACCCAGGGTGTAAGGATGAGATGACTCGTAGAATATATCGTCGACTGAACCTGTTTCTACGATTTGACCTGCGTACATAACAGCAACCTCATCGGCCATTCTTGCCACGACTGCAAGGTCATGGGTAATGAGAATGATAGACATGTTCTCGGTTCTCTGTAGCTCAGCCATGAGCTCCAGTATCTGCGCCTGTATGGTGACGTCCAGCGCCGTGGTAGGCTCGTCAGCGATCAGTATAGAAGGCTTGCATGCCAGGCTTTGCGCAATCATGGCTCGTTGTAACATTCCGCCGGAAAATTCGAAGGGGTATTGCTTTACCCGCTTCCTTGCCTCGGGGATATGCGTTTTCTCAAGCAAATCAACTGCCTGTTTTAATGCCTGGCTGTGACTTTTACCTCGATGTACCATCAGCGTTTCAGCGATCTGATCACCTATGGTCATGGTCGGGTTTAACGACGTCATTGGATCCTGGAAGATCATCCCGATTTGAATACCCCGAAATTTGTTAGCTTCTTTCGACGATAAGCCAAGAAGTTCATGACCATTCAGTTTTGCTGAACCCCCTGTGATTCTCCCCGGAGGCATGGGGATAATGCCCATGATGGCCTGCACGGTGACAGACTTGCCGCAACCAGATTCACCGACGATCGCCAGGGTCTGGCCGCGGTTTACATTGAAACTCACGCCGCGAACAGCTTTAACATTGCCGCCGTAGGTGGAAAATTCAACGGACAGGTTTTCAACTTCCAGGATATGGTCGCTCACCGGTATTATTCTCTTGATCTCATTCTTGAATCCAGCGCCTCAGTCAATCCGTCACCAAGCAGGTTAAAGGCGAGAACGGTCACGCTGATGAAAGCCGCAGGAAATATGAGTTCATGGGGATGGCTCAGCATGGTTTTAACACCCTCGTTGCACATGGATCCCCACGACGGTGTTGGTGGTGCGACGCCCATGCCGATAAATGAGAGAAATGCTTCAGTGAATATCGCCGATGGAACGGCAAAGGTAAGTGTCACCAATATGACGCCCATGGTATTGGGAATGATGTGCCGAAAGATCAGGTATTGGGGTTTGGCACCTAGTAGCTGTGCAGCTTCAATGTATCCTTGTTCCCTGATCTGCAATACCTGGCCGCGGACGAGTCTAGCTGTGGCCGGCCAGGCGAGCAGGATCAGGGCGAGTAACATGGGGAAAATACCGCTTTCCCCGGGTCCGATGCCGAATGCGATCTTGAACAAAATCATGAACAGGAGGAACGGCAGGGCGACCACAAAATCTGCAAAACGCATCAGCAATGCATCCAAGGTGCCGCCGAAATATCCTGCGCAGCCTCCGTAAATGACACCAAAGAGGACAAAAATTAAGGGCGCGACAATGCCAATAAAAAGGGAAACGCGAGCACCTTCCATCAATCGGGCCAGCATGTCGCGGCCGAGGTAGTCGGTTCCGAAAGGGTGAAATTCCAGACGAATTTCCTGACCTAGATTGCCCTCTTCAGCTTCCGATATCAGACCGCGACCTTCCGCTTCGCTGACCGTAATGATCATCTGTGGCCTGACCTCGATAATGGTGTACACCTCATATTCATCGTAACCATCGGTTGGCACGATGGAATAATAGTAGGTTCGGGATTCGAGGCTGAGGCGATCTTCATAACTCACTTCATTGGCACCGTAAGTTGAACCCAGTGGCAGACCAAGGTCATTGAAACCTTCCGGGAGGCGATGATTGCGGTAGATATTGTATCCGGCAGAGCCAGTTAAAGGGTCCCAGATGAGTCGTACCTGCTGGGTAGTGGCAGTCTCGAAAGTCTGCAAGCCGGTCACCGCTGCCACGGATTCCATATACTCCTGCGGCTCTACCGGAAAATCGCTGAGAACAATGCCATCCCAGCGTTTGTAAGCGCCAACGAGGGTAGCGCTCTTGCGTAAGGAGGGAGCCTGGGATATCTGGTTAAGATCCTGGAGAAAAGGGTCTACCTGCCAGAAAAGCGGACCCAGGAGTGTGAACACTGCCAGGGCGATCACAATGTAAAGGGAAATGGTGGCCCTGCTGTTCTTTTTCAGGCGAATCCAGACATCCTGCCAGTAAGACAAGGAGGGTCGGGAAATTTCTTCAACCGGGCTCGCAGTTCCGACGCGCGCGAAATCTGCAACCCCTGGATAAAAGTCTGAGATCGAAGTGCTGGTCACTCCAGCCGTACTCTCGGGTCGACAAAGCCATAGAGAATATCGACGATAATCACCATGAAAACCAGGAATGCCCCGTAGAAGACGGTAGTACCCATAATTACCGTGTAGTCCAGCTGCTGTACGGCCTGGACAAAATATCTGCCGAGACCCGGGATGGCAAAAACCAGTTCAACCACGAATCCGCCGGTAGTGATGGCGGCAATTGATGGCCCCAGCACAGTGATTACCGGGAGGATGGCATTGCGCAACTGGTGCCGAAAGAAAATGCGAACGGGAGAGAGACCCTTGGCACGAGCAGTTTTAATATAGTCTGCATTGACAACTTCGAGCATGGAGGAACGCATCAGGCGGGTAAGAAATGCCATGGTGCCGAGACCCAGAACCAGGGAAGGCATTAACATGTGAGCGAAGGTGCCCCAGCCAGCAACCGGGATAAGAGAATAGCCAAGCATGCTGTTAATATTGACCAGCATTAGCTGACCTAGTGCTGCAAAGACGAAACTTGGCACCGAAATACCCAGAATGACCAGGAACATGATGATAATGTCCGGCATTCGGTTCCTGTAGATTGCGGTCAACGCTCCCCACAACACGCCACCGGTTGCAGCAAAAAAAATTGCCAGTAACCCAAGGGTCGCCGACACAGGGAAGTGATCGCGGATGATATCGTTCACGCGCCGGTTTTGTTGTGTAAATGAAATGCCGAAATCGCCGCGAAGCATATTACCGAGATAGATGAAGTACTGCTCCGTCACCGGCTTATCGAGGCCGTACTTTTGTTCAAGGTTTTTGCGAATCTCCGCTGAAACAGCCTTGTCGTTCATCAAGGGGTCACCAGGGACCATATGCATCGCAATAAATGTTGCAGTGGCAATAAACCACACGGTGATAACGCCCGCGAGAAGCCGCTTCAGAGTATAGGCCAGCATCAACGTCTTATTTCACAACTCTTGCGTGGGTATAATCAGGGTCTGCACCGACCACCCGCCGAACAACGCCTTTCAGTTTTGGATGCATCAGGTAGATGACGCCCTGCTCGTACTGGGGCAGTACCACAGAATCCTTATGGATAATTTTTTGCAGTTCACCCATCGCGTCCATCCTGATTTCAGGGACGGAACTATTCATTGCGATTCGCACCTGTGCGTCGTATTCCGGGTTGTTATATCGACCCCGATTGTTCAGGTTCCACGAAGCGAAAAGGTCTCCGAACGTCATGACATCGTCAAAGTCCGGGCCCCAACCGGCGTTGACCAGATCGAAATCACCTG
>JACZXW010000005.1 GCA_022571415.1 Pseudomonadota bacterium | reverse complement strand
AAAAGGGGGAATTTCCCAGTAATGAAACCACGATTGTAAAAGATAAATGGGAAAGTAAAATCGGAATTTCCTGAAAAACAAGGAATTCCTGAAAAGGGAATAGATGTTGATTCTGAAAAACAAGGAAATAAATATAAATGAATTAATAAAATGGGAGAATTGTAAGAAAATAAAAGACAGAAAAGTCACCTTAATACATGGGATTTCCGTGGGCCACGCGGAATTTGGACACGGAAACCCCGTACCAACGCTGTTTCACCGTGTTCCACGGGCCTCCGCGTCTGGCGGTCACGTGATCTGTAGGGCGGCATCACCGAACGAAACAAATAAAAACAAAATAAAAGAAAATCAACAATACAAACCAATACAAAATTGCTCCACAGTACTAAT
This sequence comes from Pseudomonadota bacterium, assembly GCA_022571415.1. GTDB lineage: Bacteria > Pseudomonadota > Gammaproteobacteria > Pseudomonadales > Azotimanducaceae. Next base: position 56,525 of record JACZXW010000005.1, on the reverse strand, counting down.
TGACAAATTGTTAAATAACACATGGAAGACAAGCAAAACACAATAACTTCAGCTGCTGTTGAGGATCTTGTCGACTCATACAACGGGGAGGATGCATGCATCGATGATGATGGTGACTTCTGTTACAAAGGAGTCAAAACCAATGTAACTCTTTTCGTTCCTCCAGAATTGAGGCATTCACGTATCCTGCCGCGATTTCCCGGAGCGCCAGTACGGTGGGTTTATCGTTTTCCAGCGGTACCATTGGTTCCATACCGAGCATCGCTATCTGCCTAGCACGTTTGCTGGAAACCATCACTAGTTCGAATCTGTTATCTACATGTTCAAGGCAATCTTCAACGGTAACTCTAGCCATCTGCTCTATTCTCCGGGGTCTAGTTATGCGCCGGTACCTGCTCCCAGGTTCTCTGGCAGGGACCGGCATAAAAGGGCCGCACAGTTTAGCCATAAAGCCCCTGTTTGACAATATTATGGCACGAATAGTGGCAATTAATCAGAGGTTCCCCGCCACTGCTCAACGGGTTGGGCTACCCTCTCGACGTTTTGCTGCACCAATGACGAGCCGGGGTGGGTGTTTCACTCCGTGGCGGCACAGCCTAGATCGGAAATTAGCCGTTCCAGTTCGGGATTTTGTCTGTCCTGGCGCAGGTATTCTCCCTTACCGTTAACGACATCCGACATCTCCTTTAAAGCCCGGTCAAAGTCATCGTTCACAATCAGGTAGTCAAACTCCATGTAGTGGGAAATTTCATCAATTGCGGCATTCATGCGTTGTTCGACGGTCTGTTGATCATCTTGGGCGCGTTTTTGCAGACGCTCTCTTAGTGATTCCAGAGATGGCGGCAAGATAAAAATGGTGATGGCATGCGGTATTTCATCGCGAACCCGGGCGGCGCCTTGCCAGTCGATTTCCAGAACAAGATGGCTGCCGCTCGAGGCAATCCGATCAGCCTCTTTTTTGCTGGTACCGTAGAGACTACCGAAAACACGGGCCCACTCGAGAAATTCATGGTTGTCGATCATCATCAGGAATCGCGATTCGTCGATAAAAAAGTAGTCAAGTTTATCGGTTTCGTCAGGACGTATGGGACGGGTCGTATGGGAGATGGCGACTTTCACATTGGAGGTTGACTCCACTAGTGCCCTTACCAGGCTGGTTTTTCCAGCACCGGATGGCGCCGCGACGACCAATGGTTTGCCAGTATTCCTACTCAATGACTTACTCCAGATTTTGGATCTGCTCTCTCATCTGTTCAATAATGACTTTCAGATCGACGGTCTGCAGGGAAGTATTTGCCACACTTGCCTTCGAGGACAAGGTATTTGCCTCTCGATTTAGTTCCTGCATCAGGAAATCCAGACGGCGACCGATAGGGCCTGCCTGGTCAAGGGTATTTCTAACCTCTCCCATGTGTGTATCGAGGCGATCCAGCTCCTCCATAATGTCTGACTTCTGTGCAAGATAAACAAGCTCCTGTTCCAGTCTACCCTCGTCTAGGTCTACCTTGAATTGTAACAATCTGTCCTGAAGCTTGGTGCGCTGGTGTTTGGCGATGGATGGCGCTTCCAGGCGAACCTGGTCCACGACGCCTGCGAGTTCGCCAAGCTGTGCGAGCACAATGTTCTTCAGCTCGTCACCTTCCCGCTGTCGCATTTCTACGAGTGACGTTACCGCGTCGTTGAATGTTTCAATGATGCTTACCTGCTCGGTTTCACTATCGAGGTTATCGTCCAGAATTGCACCTGGCCATCGTAATAGATCCAGTGCATTAATTTGACTATCGTTACCAGTCAATGCATCAATTCTATCGGCCGCAGTCCTGAGTGAACTGACGAGTTCTTCATTAATTACGAGCGAAACCTGGGATTGTTCCTGGTGGACACGCAGTACGCAATCAAGTTTCCCCCGATGTAGCTGTTGGCGAAGGGAATTTTTCAGTTGTATTTCAAGAACCCGATAGACGTCAGGCATTCGAAATGTGACGTCGAGATATCGTTGGTTTACTGATCGAATTTCCCAGGAAATGTTATCCGCTTCCACGCGAGCAAACGCGGTCATGCTCTTTGCCATAAAATTTACTTTAGTCAGCGTCCTATTTTCGTTACGGCAAGTATAATGGAGATTGCCGCAATATTTTATAGATCACGTGGCAGGTCGCGGTTTTTATCATTGAGGAAAGAAGAATAATGGCAGAACACTTTTCAAGGATCGGGGGCAGGCAGTTTGATCAATTACGTTCAATAGAGATTCACCGCGGATACAGCAAGCATGCCGAAGGATCAGTGCTGATTTGTTATGGAGACACGCGCGTAATTTGTACTGCCAGTGCAGAAAAAGGCGTGCCCGCGTTTCTCAGGGGAAGTGGGCAGGGATGGGTCACTGCAGAATACGGTATGTTGCCAAGATCCACTAATGAGCGAATGGCAAGAGAAGCGGCAAGGGGAAAACAAAGTGGTCGGACCCAGGAAATCCAGCGGCTGATTGGACGCTCGCTCAGGGCCGCAGTGGACATGAGCAGCCTGGGAGAAAATACGATTCGAATTGACTGCGATGTGATCCAGGCGGACGGAGGAACGAGAACCGCATCCATTACAGGGGCTTGCGTCGCCCTCTTTGATGCAATTGATAGCCTTGACCTGGATGTTGCGCCAGTGAGGCAGCTGATTGCTGCGGTATCAGTTGGGATTGTGGCAGGCCAGCCACTACTGGATCTGGAGTATGTTGAAGATTCCGGCGCGGATACCGATATGAATGTCGTCATGACTGAGAAAGGAAAATTCATCGAGGTCCAGGGTACGGCAGAAGCTGATCCTTTTGATCGGCAGCAACTTGATAAGATGCTGTCACTGGCTGAAAAGGGTATCCTCGAGCTGAATGAACTACAGAGGTCGGCCCTGGAGAAGTCAAAGTGATTGCAGATTATCGACGGGAGTTTCTTGAGTTCGCAGTGCAAACGGGAGTGCTGTCGTTTGGGGAATTTACGCTGAAATCGGGTCGGGTAAGCCCCTATTTTTTAAATGCCGGGTTGTTCAATAGCGGCAGAACATTGACTCGGTTAGGTCAGTTTTACAGCGCGGCTTTGCTCGATTCCGGGTTAGAGTTTGACCTACTGTTTGGTCCTGCTTACAAAGGTATCCCGCTGGTTAGCGCGACTGCGATAGCGCTTCATCTGGATCACGGTATTGATGTTCCCTACGCCTTTAACCGCAAGGAAATCAAGAATCATGGAGAAGGAGGTCAACTGGTGGGTGCGCAGTTACAAGGCAAGGTAGTGATAGTTGACGATGTTATTACGGCTGGAACGGCGATACGGGAAGTGATGGCGATTCTTTCGAGGACTCCTGTGGAGGTAACCGGGATTTTGCTCGCCATTGATCGACAGGAAAGAGGGACTGGGGACCTCTCGGCGATTCAGGAGGTTGAACGCGAGTATGGTGTTTCGTCGGTTAGCATCGTAAAGTTGAAACACATCATTGATTATATGGAATCGACGGGTCAGTATGACAAGGAGTTAAAACTGGTTTATAGCTACAGGGATGAGTACGGGACAGATTGAATTAGTGTATGAGTAAGTGTTCAAACATCGCTAGAAAATTCATTGGTTGCCTTGTATTGACAGTGGTATCTGCTGCTGTGCCCATGACAACAATTGCGGAGCTGTATAAATACAAAAATGAAGATGGTGTTACGGTGCTGGATAGTCACGTTCCCGCCCGTTATGTCAAATACGGCTATACCATCCTGAGCCTAAATGGCCGGGTCCTCGAAGTTGTACCGAGGGCGTTAACAGATGCTGAAATTACCGCACGAGACAACGCGATCGAACTGCAGCAAAGAATTGACCGTAAACGAAGAGAGCAGAAAATTGCCGACCAGAACCTGCTTCGTTTGTACAGCACACCTGAGGATGTGATCAGGGCAAGAGATACCAAACTACAAAGCATTGAAAGTTTTATCAATGCGCAAAGTGGCAATGCCCGCCGGTTGCAAGAACAAAAACATCGGCTGGAGTCCAGCCTGGCTGACATTGAACGATCAGGAGGGACGATCAGTAAGGATCGAATCGACAGGATCCGTTCTATTGAAAACAGGATGTCGCAAATTGAGAATGAAATTCAGGGAAAGCATGATGAAATGGAAGCATTGCGCACTACTTATGCGGCCGACTTGACGAGGGTCCGCGAACTTTACGGTAACGATCCTGGACGTTAAACAGGCGTTAGATCGAAAGACCCTAAACCTCAGGGAAAGATTATTTTTTTTAGTGCCAGCCACTGGCTGTCCCAATGGCTGGTGGGAACTTTACCAAAGTCACTTCGAACATACTGGCAAATCTTGCCTTCCACTGTGCACAACATCAGGTTCGCGGCCACATCGACATCGAGTGTCGTTTGATGATCGTTCCTGATTTCAGCTTCTCGCAGGATCTGTCTGAGTTGCATCTCGAAGCGCTCAAAGAACTGCGCCACCCGGGTGCGCAGTCGTTCAGATTCACCGGTCAATGGGTCTCCCGTGAGTATTCGTGTGATACCGGGATTGCGTTCTGAAAAGGTCAGCAGAAGCGTCAGTACTTGGTTGCAGCGGGCCTCTGTTGAATTTTCCTCTCCCAGGATGATAGACACGCGCGAAAATATTGTATCCTCGATAAACTCGATCAGCGCCTCAAACATTTTAGCTTTACTGGGGAAATGCCTGTAAAGAGCAGCTTCCGAGACACCAACCTGTTTCGCAAGACCGGCCGTGGTAACGCGTGCACCGGGGTTTTGTTCCAGCATCGTTGCCAATGACCTGAGTATTTGTTCTTTGCGGGATATTTTCGGAAGTTGTTCTTCGGTCATTATTTATAAATCAGTTATAGGGTTGAAGCTGAAATGAGAGTGCCTACGCCTTCATCTGTTAGCACTTCCAGCAGTACCGCATGAGCAACACGTCCGTCTATTATCTGCGAGGATGTCACACCGTTTTTTACCGCACTCAGGGCGCAATTAATTTTTGGAAGCATTCCACCCGAAATGATACCGTTTTTTATCAATTGATCCACCTCAGCAACTGATAACCGCGATATCAAGTTACCTTTTTCGTCGACAAGGCCGGGTACATCCGTCAGTAAAATAAGCTTCTCCGCTGCTAGTTCTTCTGCGATTTTACCAGCTACCAGGTCGGCGTTGATGTTATAGGTTTCACCGTCTTCGCCAAATCCAATAGGTGCGATGACGGGAATGATGTCGCTGTGAACTGCAAGATCTAGCACTTCACGATTGATACTGACGACTTCCCCGACATTTCCGATATCAATGATCTCAGGTGTTTTCAGTTCGGGTGAGGAACGGTGTATGAGTAATTTTCTTGCTTTGATGAGCGAAGCGTCTTTCCCGGTCAAGCCAACTGCCTTGCCGCCATGCTTGTTAATCAAGCTGACGAGATCAGGGTTGACCAGACCACCGAGCACCATTTGTACGACATCCATTGTCTTGCTATCCGTCACTCGCATACCGTCAATGTACTTTGACTCGATGCCAAACTCCTCAAGAACTGCTTCGATTTGCGGTCCACCACCGTGAACAATGATAGGGTTCATTCCCACCAGCTTCATCAGGACGATGTCGCGAGCGAAGCCCTGGTTCAGTTGCTGATCAGTCATGGCGTGGCCGCCATACTTGATTACGATGGTTTTACCGGTGAAGCGTTGAATATAAGGCAAGGCTTCGGTTAGTACTTTTGCGATGTTTATCGCAGAGTCGCGCGAAAGGGTCATTCAGTTCCTTTGTCGAATTATCTTGGCTGGCAGCTTAATCAAAATTGAGATCCTCGTTAACGGCCTGTATCTGTTCCCTGAAGATTCCCTTAATACGCTCCAGGGAAGATTCGTCATCCGCTTCAAAACGTAAGGTCAACATAGGACTTGTATTGGATGCGCGCACCAGGCCCCACCCGTCAGAATAGTCCACCCGGATTCCATCTATTGTGGTGATGGATCCGTCTTCGAACGAAGCTGTCTTGTGCAGTTGATCCATTATTTCAAACTTGGCTTCGTCATCCACTTCTATCAGGATTTCAGGCGTCGAACAACTTGATGGAAATTCGGCCAGCAGCTCATCAAGCCCTGCTGTCTGTGAGCCAACGATTTCCAGAAGGCGAGCGGCCGAATAAATGCCATCGTCAAAGCCAAACCAGCGTTCGCCGAAGCAGATGTGACCGGACATTTCTCCACCAAGAACCGCATCAGTCTCGGCAATTTTCTCCTTAATGAATGAGTGTCCACTTCGGCTTATTATTGGTCTGCCTCCAAAACTACTGATTACGCTGTTCAAATGCCTGGTGCATTTGACGTCATAAACCACGTCAGACCCGGGGTTGCGTGATACAACATCCTTAGCAAATAACATGAGCAATCTGTCTGGCCAGATGATTTCACCCTGTTTGGTTACCGCCACAAGGGAGTCGCCATCTCCATCGAGAGCGATCCCTATGTCAGCATTCTGGGACTTTACTGTAAGCACCAGGTCTTTCAGGTTTTCCGGGACGGTGGGATCCGGTGGGTGGTTTGGAAAAGTACCGTCAACCTCACAATACAGCGGTATCACGTCACAACCGAGATTCCCCAGAAGCTCTGGAGCAATGTCTGCAGCAATACCATTACCGCAGTCAATCACTACCGTAAGTGGTTGCGCCACGACAACATCGTCGGTGATAGCATCAATATAGTCGTCGCGTATATCAATTTCTGTCAGGTCGCCTTCCCCGGAAGAAAATTCACCGTCAACAATTCTCTGGTAAAGCCTTTGTATATCCTCGTCAACCAGGGTTCGACCATCCAGTACGATTTTGAACCCATTGTAGTCTGGCGGATTGTGACCGCCTGTCACCATTACCCCACTTTGAGTATCTGAATTGTGGGTGGCGAAGTAGAGCAATGGCGTTGGTACTGATCCGATGCTAATCACATCTCGCCCTGAAGCTCGCAGTCCTTTAATCAACTCGTCCCTGACATCAGGGCTCGAGACTCTCCCGTCAGCACCCACTACGAGTGTTTGCTGGCCCAACGCTTCTGCTTCACTGCCGATGGCAAGACCGATCTTGTGAATTAGTTCAGTCGTCAGGGTCTCATTGACGATGCCGCGAATGTCGCATGCCCTGAATATTGAAGAAAAATTCTGTCCAACTGAATCATCCTGCGGCTCCAGTTGACTCATAGCTTCATCGAAAGACCCCTCATCCAACATTTCGATATCGACCCGGTCCTCCATTGTCTCCGCCGGTCCTACTTTCGTTACTTTTAACTTCGGTACGGGGCCCCGGGTCTCCTGTTTCTTGCCAAGTCGTGAAAGACTGAGGTCAACTTCACGAAAGGCGCTGATCACGTATTTGTCTGACGGCGAAAAAAGACCAGAGGCAACGCTGGCTATCTGGTGATCGAGATGAGATAGATCACTGCGGAGTAACTTACTATTCCTGCTGATCCCGACCAGAACACCGCCAAGAGCGATAAGGACGAATACAAGGGAAGGGATGAGAAAGAAGATAAAACTCCCAACAGCCTGGTCCTGGACACCTTGAGACGGGGTGTAGATCAGTGACCAATTGGGATTGTCGAGGGCACGTTTCACTTCGATGCCACCTGGTGACTTGCCAGTTCCCATCACCAGGATTTCAGTGGGTTTTGCAGTGCCGACCAACTGCATAAGTTTCAGTTCACCCTCTATATTCTCATTTACCTGTTCAGCCAAAGCCTGTATATCCAAGTATACGAACAAGGTGCCTCTCACCTGATCATCTGAAGGAATCCTTATCGGTGTTGCGATGCTGACAATCCATCGACCCTTGATGTTGATTGCCTCTGCATTGACATCGTCTCCGTTTTCAGCGCGGTTCACCAGGTCTAGGGAGGTAAAGCTGAATGGCGGAGAGGCACTCCGGTCTATCTCAGCTTTTCCTGGAGCGAATAATCGTACCTTGATGGCGTACGGGATCATGCTGGTTAGCAAGGTTTCTTCCATGGAGCTGGAAGATTCGTCAGCGACGATTCCTGCAAGCCGGGTACTGGTGGCCATCCTCGAGAGTAAAAGCTTGATTTGCGCCAACTTGATGTTCAACTGTTGCTGCAGGCTGTCTGCATGAAGCTTAGAGACCGCTTCCCGGTGCTGCCTGGTTGAGCCCGCATGGACCACGAACAGGGAGAGGAGGACTGCCAGGATGAACCCCGTCAGAACGCTGGCGATAGGTATGGATCCAAAATTAGGCGTACCTTTTTTGTTAACCACGAATTAAAGTCCAATCTGTCTGTAAGCGAATCAGGCACATAAAATTTTCCTCCGGGGCCTCTCGTGTAATCGTCTGTTCAATCGTATTTGTAATAGTTCGTATGAATCTATTGCTTGCCGGAAGATCCGAAACCGCCAGTGCCTCTTTTTGTTTCACCGAATTCACTGACAATATTAAACTCGGTCCGTACGATCGGTACAAGAACGAGTTGTGCGATCCGATCGCCCGGGGCTATGTCAAATGAGTCTTTACCCCGGTTCCAGCAGGAAATCATAAGCTCACCCTGGTAGTCGGAATCGATCAGGCCTACCAGGTTTCCGAGTACGATACCGTGCTTATGACCGAGCCCGGATCGCGGCAGAATCATGGCGGCGAGATTGGAATCTCCAATGTAGATGGCGATACCAACGGGTATGAGTCTGGTTTCCCCCGGGGGTAACGTTAAGGTTTCCTCGATACAAGCCCTGAGATCCATACCGGCTGAGCCTGGCGTGGAGTATTGTGGCAGGGGAATCTCTTTGCCAATCAGTGGGTTTAGTATTTTGACTTGCAAGTTGTTCATTGAGACGCCAGATTGAACCGTTCAGAGATCAGTTCGATGATCCGAATCGAGATGTTGCTCTTGGACATCATCGGTAATTCTTCCACATGATTTTCCCACAGGACGGTCGTCTGGTTATTGTCGCTGTTAAAACCGATGGCAGTATCAGCTACGTTGTTGGCAACGATGACATCCAGGTTTTTTTGTTCCAATTTTTTCCTGGCGTATTCAATGAGATGATCAGTTTCTGCGGCAAACCCGACCGTAAACGGACGCTTCTCGGAATTTGCCACGGCAGCGATGATATCGGGATTTTCCACCAGGTCCAGAGTCATTGACTTGTTGCTGGCGGCGGGGTTTTTCTTGATTTTCTGGGTTTGCACTTTCGCCGGTCGATAGTCTGCAACTGCAGCGACACCAATGAATATATCCGTGTCTGCAACTTCCGCCATTACCGCATCATACATCTGGGTCGCGGATATTATTGGCACCAGTGTTGCCCGATCGGGTGGGTCAAGATTTGTAGGTCCGGACACCAGCGTCACGATGGCGCCAGCTTCCAGAGCCGCCTGTGCCAGGGCGAATCCCTGTTTGCCGGAACTGTGATTGCTGATATAGCGTACCGGGTCGATGGCCTCCCGGGTCGGCCCTGCTGTGATGAGGACCTTAACGCCTGTAAGAAGGTTTGAAGAAAACAGGGAAGCTGCTTCGATCACAATTTCGTCGATATCAAGTAACCTCCCGACGCCTGTTTCCCCGCAAGCCTGGAGGCCTTCCTCCGGTCCAAATATCGATATGTTTCTATCCAGCAGGTGCTGGCAATTTTCCTGGGTTGCCTGCTTTGCCCACATAGCCTGGTTCATTGCCGGGGCGATAGCGATTCTGCACTCTGCCGCGAGACAGAGCGTCGTGAGCAGATCATCACCGCGACCCAATGCCATTCGGGCGATAAAGTCAGCGGTGGCAGGCGCGACAATAATCAGATCAGCCCACCTGGCCAGTTCTATATGCCCCATGGCTGATTCAGTCTCAGTATTTAAAAGATCGAGGTGGACCGGATGATTGGATAAAGCCTGCAGGGTGAGTGGCGTGATGAACTCGGTTGCCCCTTTGGTCATGACCACTTGAACCTCTGCGCCCTGATCTTGAAATCTGCGCACAAGTTCTGCGGCTTTATAGGCAGCTATGCCGCCGGTAATGCCTAGAAGGATTCGCTTATTGGTCAGTGTCTGCACGATCAGTCATCTATTCGCTTACAAGTAATTACGATTTTTCCGGCAGCTATCTTCCTGCGGGGAGGCGAGAATTGTTCTCCAACAAAAGCGCTATTAACAATAGCATAGAGGCATCGCACTAGTGTAAGTGATTGTTCACTATAAGGAAGTAGATGAAGAGTACAAATACCTTGTCATGGCGAAACCTGCCGTTTGACGAAAGACCACGGGAGAAGTTGCTGAATCTTGGTGCACAGGCTCTGACGGATGTAGAGCTATTGTCGATATTTCTGGGAACCGGCCATAGAGGTAAAACGGTACAGGATATCGCACGCGATTTGCTGGATAAATTTGGCGGCTTCCGCGGCCTGCTTGAAGCGAAACCGAAAGAAATTATCGACATGCCAGGCATGGGTATTGCTAAGGTTGCACAGATCAGAGCTACGCTCGAATTGACCGATCGATATCTTCAGTCCGTGTTTGATAGAGGTGACGCGATGACCGACCCGGGTATTACAAGGCGATTCCTTAAATTTAAATTGGGTCATTACGCGCGGGAAGTATTCGCCGTCATGTTTCTCGACAACCAGCATCGGCTGATTAGCTATGAGGAACTATTTTTTGGCACCATAGACGGGGCGAGCGTGCATCCGCGGGAAGTGATTATCCGGGCACTGGAAAACAATGCGGCGGCGGTGATACTTGCGCATAACCATCCATCAGGGGTGGCGGAACCCAGCCAGGCAGACCAGCGAATTACGGATCGACTGATATCGGCACTGCAGCTGGTGGACGTCAGGGTGCTGGACCACATGATTGTCGGGGAAGGTGAGGTGTTGTCGTTTGCAGAACGGGGGCTACTCTAGCCATTCTGGTGCCATGCTCCATGGAGACGCCCGGCGCGCTGGTCCGGACACTCTCGGGTAGCCACAAAGACGTCGTCTTTCCTGGTCCTCTTTTGAGGAGGCTGGTTGGTTGAAATGACCAGAGCCATCTGGTATAAAGCACCGCTCTCGAATGACCCGCCCTAGTCGGCTCGGGTCCCACAAACGAATTCAAGGTTTTTTAGACATGTCCAGAGTATGTCAGGTCACCGGGAAGAGACCGGTTGCAGGAAATAACGTATCCCATGCGAACAACAAGACCAAGCGCAGGTTCTTGCCAAATATCCATGACCACCGATTTTGGCTGGAAAAAGAAAAACGTTTCATCAAGCTGCGTGTATCAGCCAAGGGTATGCGAATTATTGACAAGCTGGGTATCGACCAGGTCATTAGTGATCTTCGAGCCCGCGGGGAAAAGGTCTAGATCATGAGAGAAAAGATTAAACTGGTTTCATCTGCGGGAACAGGGCACTACTACACCACGAGCAAGAACAAGCGGACCATGCCGGACAAGATGGAGATGAAGAAATTTGATCCTGTCGTTCGCAAGCATGTGATGTATAAAGAAGCCAAGATCAAATAACCGTTCGCCGGTTCCTCTCGTGTGGTTTACCGGCTTTTTCCAGTAGTAAATTTCCCACCCGGTCGACTGACACGGCCCAGTGCTTTTTGACCAGCGTTGTGGCATGCGCTTCTGTGATCAATGCCGGACCAGTGAACCGCTGATTGACGATAAGTTGCTCCCTGTCGTAGACCACGACCCTTCCGTATCCCGGTAGGTCCAGGCTGGAAGGTTCCCCGGGATCTTTTTCCCACTGGGGCAGCTTCAGCTCAGTTCCTTTTGCTTCAAGGTGCAAGCGCAGGTTGAGCAACTCGACGGGTTTATCGAGGCGGTGCCCGTATCGACGTTCGTGCAATTCATGAAACTCGATCTCCGCCCTGCTCAGATCGTGGTAGGGGGCAGTTAAGCTAAACGTTTGTCCCAGGTACCTTAGATCCAAGCTGTACTTCGCCTGTGGGTTAGCGACACCTTCTTCCATGAGTTCCCGTTCTCCCTGTGCCTGTAGCGAGGCAAAAAGGCGCCTGATCTCGGTGTCGCTTGAATCGCTGATTAGTTTTCTATGGGTTCGGATAATTTCACGACCTGGACTGGTTGCCAACATGCCGAGTGCGGACAGGACACCGCTATTAACGGGAACGATAGCGCTGGTCATCTCGAGGGCTTCTGCAAGGTCGCAGAAATGCAGGCCACCGGCACCACCGAAACAGACCAGGGTAAATTCCCGGGGATCAAAACCACGCTGGATGGAGATGACGCGCAAGGCCTGCGTCATATGTTCATTCGCAATATCGATGATACCTGCTGCCAGTTCCAGCAACTGCATATGCAGGTGTTCCGCGAGAGGGCGTATCGCCTCCGCCGCAGCGTCGGTGTCGAGGTGCATGCGGCCACCGAGGAAATTGTCGGCACGCAGTCTTTGCAGAACCAGGTTTGCATCGGTGACGGTGGGCTTTGTGCCACCCAGACCATAGCAGGCAGGCCCGGGTTTGGCACCGGCAGAAGTCGGACCCACCTGTAACAATCCCCCCTCATCTATATAAGCGATAGACCCGCCACCTGCACCGATCGTGTGGATATCCGCCATGGGTATGGCGATCGGCAGGTTTGCGATATGGTTCTCGCTAGTGAGTTTTATTTCCCCGTCGATCAACGCGACATCGGTTGATGTGCCACCCATATCAAAAGTGATGAGCCTGGAGCCGCGGCTGATTGTTTGTGCCGCCTGCAAGCCTCCAACCGGGCCGGACAACAGCAGATTGACTGCCCGTCTGGCTGCCTGATCTGCAGCGATGGTGACACCTGAGGACTGCATAACCGAAATGGTACTGGGTTGTAATGATTGTTTGACCGATACCAGGTATTCCTCAATCAGGGGTGCAATCCAGGCGTTCAGCCAAGTAGCGACACCTCTTTCGTATTCCCGGTACTCCGGCAGCACGAACGATGACCTGGAGACAAAGTACTCAGAGCCGAATAGTGCCTCGATCTCCTTTTCATGGGAGTCATTGATAAAGGAGAACAGCAGGTTAATGGCGATCGCTCTCGGCGCCAGTTTTTTAATGCGGCGCTTTAGCTGAGTGAGTTCGTTTTTGGAAAAACCGGAGATCTCAACGCCATTTGCGTCCAGCCGTGCGCCGACCTCAAAAAGCAGCCGTTCCGGCAGGTCAATGGCTGGCTTCCTGACTTCGAGGTTGTACAGTTCCGGGCGGGTCTGCCTGCCGATGTACAGCAGGTCGCTGAGTCCCCGGTTGGCGATGTAGGCCGTAGGGACACCCTTACCCTCAAGGATTGCGTTGGTTGCCACCGTTGTACCATGTATAACCTTTAGATCACCACTAGCAGCAATTGCGTCCAGGCCCATTTCTGTAATACCCCGGAATATTGCCTCCTGTGGGGCGTCAGGCGTCGATAGCACCTTGTGCACCTGGAATTGCTGATCGTGCAGGTACACAAAATCAGTGAAGGTCCCGCCAGTGTCGATGCCGAGTAGATGGCTGCTCAATAGTCTTCCTTTTCTTCCCCGCAAAAGGTATCACGCCTTGACGAACAAGGAACACTGTTAATTGGGCGAGGGAACTGACTATCATGCATGAGCAGGCCAAATGGAGGCAGGATGCCGGAGTTACCGGAAGTTGAGACCACTCGCCGTGGTATAGAACCCCATATTGCGGGGAAAAAAGTCGTCCAGGTGATCGTGAGACAGCCGCTGTTGCGCTGGCCGGTTTCGGAGGAATTGGCGCAATGCCTGACTGGCAGGACAGTCACTTCGGTCAGTCGGCGCGCAAAATATCTGTTTTTGGAGACAGGGGCAGGAAGGGTGATGATCCACCTCGGTATGTCGGGAAGCTTGCGCATCCTTCACCAGTGGGTCGATGCAGAGAAACATGATCATCTGGATTTTATATTTGAGGGTGGCTGCCTGCTCCGGTTTCGAGATCCCAGGCGCTTTGGCTCCATATTCTGGCTTGATGGTGATGAACATATGCTGCTGCGGAATTTGGGTCCTGAGCCTCTGTCCGCTGAATTTACCGGACACTATCTGCATACATTATCGCGACGGCGAAAAGTGGCGGTGAAACTGTTCATCATGAACTCCAGTGTTGTGGTCGGTGTCGGTAATATCTATGCAAATGAGGTGTTGTTCCTGGCGGGTCTCAGGCCGGGTAGGGCCGCCAGCAGGATTACCAGGCGCGGATATGACCTGCTGGCGGACACCATCAAGCGGGTGCTGACCCGGGCCATTGACGCAGGCGGGACAAGCCTCAGGGACTTTGTTCGGGAAGATGGGTCTCCGGGTTATTTTCAACAGTCGTTGATGGTCTATGGGCGAGGCGGACAGCCCTGCCTGCTTTGCAAGATATTGTTGAAGGAAATCAGGCAGGGAGGCAGGACGACAGTGTATTGTCCATCTTGCCAGCAGTAGGGTGGCTGTGTAGGCGCCTGAAATAAAATGGTTTATATTTCATTAAAAATAGGCGTAATCTATTATAATTAATGACTTATCGACCAAACCTAAACCAATTTTGCATATACCATGTGCCATACGGGGTAATGAAGATGGTGAGAATGATTGATAAACAGATAAAAAACTGGCGGAGCATCCTGCTTGCGGGTCTAGTGACCTTCTTGCCTCTTGGTGCACTCGCGGAAAAGGTTGAGGAGAATCCCTCCGGTATGAGAATGATGGCAGATTTGTTTATAGCCAGACCGGTCGGGATCGTTCTGTTAGGTCTTGGATCTACTGTCTACCTGATCACCTTGCCGTTTTCCTTGCTCGGTGGTAATGCCAAGGAAGCGGGTAGCCAGCTGGTCGTGGAACCTGCAAGGGAAGCGTTTATACGCTGTCTAGGTTGCAGTACATCTGGTCGAAAGGAGAAAATCAGGTAATTGCTATCCCCTAGACGATTTCACCGTTGAGCAGTGCTTCGGCGACTGCCGGGTGAACAAATTTGGAGATATCGCCACCATATGCGGCGATGTCCCTGACCAGGGTTGAGGATATATAGGAAAATTCTTCCGATGGAGCCAGGAAAATCGTTTCCAATCCGGGCTGCAGTACACGGTTCATACTTAACATCTGGAATTCATATTCAAAATCGGTCATGGTGCGGATCCCTTTCAGGATAACATCGGCACCGACTTCCTTTGCAAAATTGACCGTCAGGTTGGTGAAGGCCGCAACCTCCACATTCTCAATATGCGCCACTGAAGCTACCGCCAGCCTCACCCGTAGTTCAAGAATGCTAGGCTCCTTGTGTGGACTGGTTGCTATCCCTAACACAACCCTGTCGAAAATCTTTGCCGCTCTTTCGACCAGATCCGCGTGACCGTTATGTATCGGGTTGAATGTACCGGGGTATAAAACCGTTTTCATCATTTCTTCAGGCCAGGAAAAGGCGAAGATAATACATGACCTGTTGCCGTCTGGGCAAAATTACTGATTCGTATACAGATTCAGTATGTAAACTAGACGAATTTCCCGGTCCCGGGTCCGGAACTGACCAGACAATAGTGAACGGCACCTGCCTTTTTTTGCCGGTGAATCACCCAACCATCGGGCAGCCCGTCTTTTTGGAGTCGTGTGTTCGACTCGATATAGACCCATCCTTCTGGATTAAGCAGCCGCTTACCTGAAATATCATGCAATACTGGACCTAATTCTTCAGCCGCGAAGGGAGGATCAAGAAAGATGAGGTCAAATCCTCTGCAAATATCCTGCAACAGCCAGCGACGGGCGGACAGGTTTATCAATTGGTATTGTTGTACTGGTACCTGGAATTTCTGGAATTCCTGCGTTAAGTGATCAATAATTTCTTTTATGTTATCCAGCAGCACCACCTCGCTGGCGCCTCTGGACAGGGCTTCCAGACTGAGGATACCGCTTCCTGCGTATAGTTCGAGACATCTTGCACCGGGGAGATAACCCTGGAGCCAATTAAACAAAGTTTCCCTCACCCGATCCGGCGTCGGTCGAACGTCCCCCCTGGGGGTAAAAGATACTTTGCGACCACGCCAGTTTCCCCCGATAATTCGCAGTGTGTGACTTGACGATTGAGTACTCATTTTTAAAGCGGCTCGAGAAAGTCGTTAGTATGGATTAGTTGAATGACAAGTAATGTTGCAGAAGAAGAAGCGGATGGCAAGCCTGATTTGCTTTCCAGGATAAGGGCAGGTCTTGACAAGACACGGGCTCGTTTCGTTTCTGGAATAGGTCGAGCGATCCTTGGTGAAAAGGTCATTGATGAAAATCTTCTGGAGGAAATTGAGACCAGGTTGTTGACCTCTGACGTAGGGGTAGAAGCCACCCGGGCGATTATCTCAAGCCTGACGAAAAAAGTAGCCAGAAAAGAGCTTGCCGATGGCAAAGCCTTATATAACAGTCTGAAAGAGGAGTTGGCTGAAGTGTTACGGAATTCGGAGCAACCGTTGCTAGTTGATACATCGAAGAAACCGTTCGTGATACTGATGGTCGGTGTCAATGGTGCGGGGAAAACGACGACGGTTGGAAAACTCGCGAGGAAATTCCAGCAGGAGGGGAAAACGGTCATGCTGGCTGCAGCAGATACGTATCGGGCGGCGGCAGTCGAACAGCTCGAGGCCTGGGGCGAACGTAACCAGGTACCGGTTATCTCCCAGGGCACAGGGGCAGACAGCGCATCCGTCGTCTATGATGCCATGGCAGCCGCAGGATCCAGACAAATAGATGTGTTGATCGCGGATACTGCCGGACGCTTACAGAACAAGAAGAACCTGATGCTGGAGCTGACTAAAATTAATCGGGTGCTGGCCAAGCAGGATGCTGATGCGCCCCACTCGGTCTTGCTGGTGATTGACGCAGGGACCGGGCAGAACGCAATTTTACAAGCCAGGGAATTCCAGAAAGCAGTGGGTGTCACGGGACTCATCCTGACCAAGCTTGACGGGACCGCCAGGGGAGGGGTTATTTTCTCCATCGCCAAGCAGTTGGACTTGCCTATTCATTTTATCGGCGTGGGGGAACAGGTTGATGACCTGAGACCGTTTTGTGTACAACAGTTTGTGGATGCGCTGTTTGATGATTAGGCTCATAGACTCTTGGGTGCAGGGCAAACAGGTCTCAAATGATTCGATTTGATGAAGTCAGTAAACGGTATCCAGGGGGAAAAGAAGCCCTCGTCCGGGTATCTTTCGAATTGGAAGCGGGGGAGATGGTGTTCCTGACCGGTCATTCAGGTGCGGGTAAGAGCACGATGATGAAACTGATCATTTTGATGGAACGTCCCAGCCAGGGCCAGGTGTTTCTGGCAGGAACCAACCTGAGCAGGGTCTCGAGGAGGCAGATCCCCGCGGTTCGTCGTAGTGTCGGGGTCGTATTCCAAAACCACCAGCTATTGTTTGACCGGACGGTGTTCGACAATGTCGCATTGCCGCTTGCCATTGCCGGGTTCGGTCATCGTGAAGTGGGCAGGAGAGTGCGGGCTGCCTTGTCCAAGGTTGGCCTTTCCGATAAAGAAAAGCTGTTTCCCGTCACCCTGTCAGGAGGTGAGCAGCAGCGAGTGGGTATAGCGCGCGCCGTTGTCAACAAGCCAGCGGTTCTCCTGGCGGATGAACCCACCGGTAATCTCGACCCGGAGCTTTCCAAGGAAATTATGGATTTGTTTCACCAGTTTAACCAGGTGGGCGTGACAGTCATGATCGCGACCCATGACCTGGGGTTGGTATCAAGGATGAAACGTCGTGAACTGAAGCTGGATCATGGCCGTTTAGAGGAAGTTGCGCTTTGACCAAAACACCGGCCAGTTCGAAAAGTAGCGGCGCCACGACCGCGGTCACCAGTTTTCGCGCTAAGGCCTTGTCCTGGGCCAGCCATCACCGCCGGGTTGCAGTCGAAAGCCTGTCTTCCCTGCTGGCAACCTGGCTGACCAGTTTAATGACCTGGCTGGTCATTGGTATTGCGCTGGCTTTGCCGATCATCCTGTACCTGATGCTGGTTAATGTCGCTGAAATCAGCGGTGAATGGGACGGTCAACCAAGAATCAGCCTCTATCTGGTTCACGGGGCAGCGGAGACGGAGGCGCGCGATCTGGCTCAGCGTTTATTGGAGCGGCCTGATATCGAGTCCACGTCTTTCATTAGTTCCGTTGATGCACTGGTGGAATTCAGGGCCATTTCCGGGTTTGGTGACGTACTGAACACACTGGACCATAACCCCTTACCAGCGGTGATAGAGATAAGACCATCGACGACCGATGTCAGTCAATTAAGATTGCAGGTCACGTCACTCGCCGGTTATGAGCTCGTAGACTCTGTTGCATTTGACCTGGAATGGATTGAGCGGTTGTTCGCGATCCTGCAGTTTGGTGAACGACTGGTTGCGGCGGTAGGTTTTGTATTGGCGCTGGGCGTGTTGCTGATTATCGGTAACACTATTCGCCTGGCGATAGAGAACCGGCGGAGCGAAATCGAGATAGTAAAGCTGGTTGGCGGAACCGACAGTTTTGTACGGAGGCCGTTTCTGTACCTGGGTTTCTGGTACGGGCTTGGTGGGGCCGTGTGTGCGTGGATATTGGTACAGGGGAGCCTCATATTCCTGTCCGCACCGGTTGAAACCCTGGCCCAGTCCTATCGGGATGACTTTGCCCTGTCAGGGCTGGGGGTTTTGGACAGCTGTATTATCCTCGGCACCGGTTCGGCTCTGGGGATTTTGGGGGCTCTGGTGGCCGTCAGCCGTCATTTGAAAGCGATAGAGCCAAAGTAAGTACTAACTAACTAATCTGGCGCCGTAAAATTAGCACTCCCATGTCATGAGTGCTAAAATCCTTGGCCCAGTTTCTCAAGCCTATTATGAATACTAACCTGCAGCTTATCGATGTCATGTCACCGGGTGGCAACCTGGATGCATACATTCAGACGGTAAACACCATCCCCATGCTGAGCGCCGATCAGGAACGGGAACTGGCCAATCGCCTGTACTTTGACGGGGACCTGGATGCAGCTAAGCAACTGGTGTTTGCGCATTTGCGGTTTGTAGTTTATGTGGCGAAATCCTACTCCGGTTACGGTTTGTCCGAGGCTGACCTGATTCAGGAGGGGAACCTAGGCCTGATGAAGGCGGTCAGACGATTTAATCCGGAATTCAAGGTAAGACTGGTTTCGTTTGCAGTTCACTGGATCAAAGCGGAAATGCATGAGTTCATATTGCGTAACTGGAAAATCGTCAAGGTAGCAACGACCAAGGCACAACGAAAGCTGTTTTTTAATCTGCGCAGTGCAAAACGCAAATTGGGATGGATGAATTCCCAGGAAGTCAGCCATGTTGCCCAGGCGCTTGGAGTTGAACCCGAGGTCGTACGGCAGATGGAAGGCAGACTTGCTTCACACGACGAGTCTTTTGATGCCAGTAACGATGATGAGGATTCTCTTTCTCCCTCGCACTACCTGGAAAATGGCATGGAAGATCCGGCCCTCCTGGTTGAGAATAACTCTGCGAGCGCCCTTGATCGTAAAAGACTGGTTGTCGCCTTTAAGGCATTGGATGCCAGAGCGCGTGAAATAGTGCAGAGTCGCTGGCTAACGGAAAAGAAGTCAACGTTGCACGAACTGGCAGATCAATTTGGTATTTCAGCAGAAAGAGTTCGCCAGCTGGAAAAAAATGCCCTGAAAAAACTGCGGTTTAGCTTCGAAAACTGATCTGCGATAAATCTTCCAATAGGCATGAGCGTAAAATTTTTCTTTTTGTTTACGGGCTCAGTGGTCTCGTTAGTGTAGCTATGGGCGCGTTCGGAGCGCATGGGTTACGCGGGAAGATAGATGATGACCTGCTGCATGCTTTTGAAACAGGTGTTACCTACCAGCTCAGCCATTCCCTTGCGCTGTTTGGCGTATGCATACTCATGCAGATGTGGGGCGAGAAAACAGCACTTCAGTTCGCAGGCTATGGCTTTACTATTGGGATCATCCTGTTTTCAGGAAGCTTGTATGCTTTGTCACTGACGGGGGTGAAATGGTTTGGTCCCGTGACACCAATTGGCGGGATTGCCTTGATTGCTGGCTGGGCGGCTCTGACCTATGCCGTTTGGGAAAATGCATAACCAGAGTCTCCATGTGATCCCTTTGTTCTCTAGCGACTTTCCATCAAGGAAAGCCAATCCTGAAGTCAACGATCACCGTGCAACGAAAACCGATCCGTAGTTTTGTCATCAGACAGGGGCGCATGTCTGATAGTCAACGACGCGCCCTGGGGCAACTGTGGGATCAATATGGCCTGGAAGTATCGGATGGTCCGATTGACCTGCGTGAACAGTTTGCCAAAGATCAACCAGTGACGATTGAAATAGGTTTCGGCATGGGGGATTCACTGCTGGAGATGGCAACGGAGGAGCCGAGCCGGAACTTTCTCGGCATCGAAGTTCATAAGCCTGGAATTGGACACCTGCTGCGGGCAGCCGACGAGAGGGAGCTGGCTAACATTAAGGTCTACGCCAACGATTCCGTAAAGGTGTTGGGTCATTGCATTCCTGACGCTAGCGCGGAATGTTTGCAGATTTTTTTCCCCGATCCCTGGCCGAAGAGACGGCACCACAAGCGCCGCCTGATAAGCCGAGGATTCCTGGACCTGATTCTCCCGGTCTTGCAACACGATGGCGTACTGCATGTAGCGACCGACTGGAAGCATTATGCGGAGGAGATCACGGCACTGCTGCATGGACATGACGGATTTCGCGTTACTGACATACCTTGGCGGCCAAAAACCAAGTATGAGCTGCGTGGCATAAAGTTAGGACATAAGGTGACAGATGTGGCTGTCAGGAAGATTTAAGCTCCCCTAGATCAATCGATCAGCAGGAGCAGTTCATCCAGGTAACGCATACCGAGCTCGGTTGGCAATATATGCTGGTCGTCATTGTCATCGTAGCGCAATAGCTGCCTGTCGAGCCCAGCCTGGAGAAAGATTGCAATCTTGTCTTTCGGCAGGCCTGTTCTCTGTTCAAAGCGCGACAATGTAAACCCGTCTTTGAGGCGAAGGGCATTCATCATGAATTCCAGGACCAGCGAACCTGGTGGAATCCTAGTGGATTTTCGCCGGGGATTCTTCAGGTAATCCTGTGGTGAACGAGTCCTGGTCGTGCGTTCAATGGTGAATCCACTGTCGCTAATTGAAATCTTGCCGTGGGCACCGGCGCCGATGCCGAGGTAGTCTCCGAATGACCAGTAGTTGCAGTTGTGTTGGCATTGATAGGAAGGCTTGCTGAAGGCAGAAATCTCGTAGCGGCAAAATCCTTTTCGCTCCAGCAAAAGCAACCCCTGTTCGAATATATCCCAGAGACGATCTTCGTCGGGTAGTTTCGGCGGGAACTTATGGAAATAGGTATTGGGTTCAATCGTAAGTTGATACCAGGACAAGTGTTCGCTTTCAAGGGAAGTCGCGATTTCAAGGTCTTCCATGGCCGCGTCCAGGGTTTGTCCGGGTAAGCCATGCATAAGATCAATATTGATATTGGAAAAACCCGCGCTGCGAGCAGCAGAAAATGCGTGGAGGGCGTCATCAGCCGAGTGAATTCTTCCCAGGGCAAGCAGAAGTTCATCCTGAAAACTCTGGACACCAATACTGATGCGGTTGACCCCTGCGTTGTAATAACCATCAAAGCTCGCCTGGTCTGTTGTGCCTGGATTCGCTTCCAGTGTGATTTCGGCATTAGCTTCGATGGTAAATAGCCCGTTTACCATATCCAATACTCTGTGTATGGCGTCTGCAGAAAACAGGCTCGGTGTCCCCCCGCCCATAAAAATAGAATGTAGTGTAATGGGGCCTGCAACAATTTCCTTTTCCTCATTCAGGTCGGACTGTAACGCGTTGAGGTACTCCTGCTCGAAATTATCATGGTCCAGCTCAAAGGAGTTGAAGTCACAATACGGGCACTTCTTTACGCACCAGGGAAAGTGGATATATAGGCTGACGGGTGGCATTTTACTCATCTAGATTGATCAGTTTTTGCAGCCGGGCCAACGCTTGCCCGCGATGACTAATGCGGTTTTTTTCTGTTTTAGATAATTGTGCCGCGGTTTTTCCCAAAGAGGGAATATAAAACAGGGGATCGTATCCAAAACCTGCAGATCCCCGGGGTTGCTCGAGAATTCGCCCTTCCCAGGTACCACAGGCAATGACAGGTGTGGGATCACTCCCATGGCGCATGTAAACGATCACGCTCTGAAACCTCGCATGGCGCTGCCCGTCCGTTGCATCAGCGAGTGCGACCAATAGCTTGGCATTGTTTTGCGCATCCGAGGCGAGCTGTCCAGCATATCTGGACGAGTAAATACCCGGCGACCCTTCCAGGTAATCGACTTCCAAACCGGAGTCATCTGCAATTGCGGGCAGGTCACACAACTTTGCAGCATGCCTTGCCTTTATGATGGCATTTTCGACAAAAGTCAGGCCGGTTTCTTCTACCGCCGCCACCCCGAAATCACCCTGAAAAACCAGATCGAGGGAGTCGGGCAGCACAGAGACCAGCTCCTGGAGTTTGTGCGGGTTACTGCTGGCAAGAACAATACGCATTAGTAGTAACGACGTATGAACTTCAGATTGTAATCCAGCTCTGAGTTAGCCGGTTGCACGGTAATGTTGAAGCGAATGGTGTCTTTTTCATCAATGATCTGATTTGCCAGATAGTAAATTGCACCCTGTTCCTTCACCTCTGAAAATTCCAGTGGCAAAATTTGGTTCAGCAGGTTTCTGGCAGTTCCCGTCACGATCGCTTCAACGGATTGTCCATCTTGCCTGACGGAAATATTGGTGACGATTCGCCCCCTTGCACGTGTAATTCCATGGGATCTCGCCACTTCATTGGGAATAATCAGGCTGGAGAAGGACGAGTAGTGAATCTCGTAACCGGACCAGTTAACAACCTGATCAGCGCTGGCAGTAAGAGAGCAGAGCAGCAGTAGTGGGGAAATTAAAATTCGCACAGGGAGTCCGATGCGTGCTACCTCTCGGTTTTTTGCCCCGTAAAAAACCCGCCGGGAGCATGTTTCACTCCGTGAAGCCATGCCCTACAGGCCCAGAATCAAGCCTCCCGGTACGCCCAACATTTTCGCCATGGGCTGGATAACGAGAAAATTATCAATCAGCGAAATGAAAACGAATACCAGGATGATAGAAAAATCAATGCCACCCATCGGTGGGAGCAATTTGCGAGCAGGTTTACAAAGGGGCTCGGTTAATTGATTGATCAGGCTTAGGGCCGGGTGGTTGGAATAGGGTGCGATCCAACTTGAGATGACCATGACCAGAAGCGCGAAGAAATAAATATCAAAAATAATCGAAAACATACCCAGAAATACCCAGGCAATATATTCAGGCAGGAACGGATATCCACCCACAATCAGCATCACCAGGACGACAGCAATGAGTTGTACGATAAATGCGACTGTCAGGGTAGCAAAATCGACGCCGCGAACCGTAGGCAGAATTCGTCGCAAGGGTTTAATGGCCGGGTCTGTGACCTTGACAATGCCCTGGCAGAGGGGATTGTAAAAATCCACTCTCGCAACCTGCATCAGGAAGCGCACCATGATCAATATGAAGTAGATGCCAAAGAAGGTCTGGATTAGATAAACCCCGGCGTTTGTAAAATTTTCAGTCATGTATTGGTCCTATGTAACGATGTTTTAGTATAACCGAGTCAATAACCTATGAAACCGGAGCGGCTAGATGTTCGAAAGTTCTTCGGATCGTTTTCTTGCCGCTGAAACGGCATCCGCAAATATTGTTTCCAATCCCCTTTCCTTAAGAATAGCCAGAGCAGCAGCAGTTGTTCCACCTGGAGAAGTTACTTTTTGCCGCAGTTCTCCGGCAGAATCACTGGTTTGCACTGCCATTTCAGCAGCCCCAAGAGCGGTTTGCAAAACAAGTTGTCTGCTGTCTTTCTGGGATAATCCCTGGGCCTGGGCCGCGAGTTGCATCACCTCAATGATATAAAAGAAGTACGCAGGGCCACTTCCTGAAACCGCAGTGACTGCATCAAGGCTGCTTTCTTCATCGAACCAGAGGGTTTCGCCAATGGCTGAGAGGATGGTGTTGGCGGTTTGCTGTTGCTCACTGCTCACGGAACTGGATGCGAACAGACCGGTCATTCCCTTTCGTACCAACGACGGCGTGTTGGGCATACAGCGAACTACGGAGGGATTTTCCAACCATGAGCTGAGTGAGCCCGAGGTGATCCCGGCCGCAACACTGATAAAAAGTTTACCGGCAGCGACAGGGGCGATCTCCCTGGCCAGCGGTTCCACGATATCTGGTTTTACGCTGATGATGATGACATCGGCATGTGCAGTGGCATCCAGATTGTCGGTAGTGGTGTTGATACCCAGGGATTTCAATTTGGCCAGCTGGCTTTCCACCGGATCCGCCGCCCAGATGTCTGCAGCATCGAACCCGTTCTCAAGCAGTCCTCCGATGATGGCCTGAGCCATATTGCCTGCGCCCATAAAGGCAAGTCTAGTCATGATGTTTCCTTTTTGTAGCTTGGTTCGTTTATGCCAATTATTTACTCAAGAGCCGCTCAAGGCTGTTTGCGGCTAGTGTCGTTCACCAAAAATTGCGGTACCAATCCTGATCCAGGTAGCACCGGCAGAAATTGCGGCCTCTAGATCAGCACTCATGCCCATCGACAGCTGGTCAAACCCGGGTAAAAAAAACCGCCCTTGAATTGCTGCCAGAAGTTCGGCTAGCTCCACAAAATTCGCCAGTTGTCTTTCTTCGTCATCTACCTTTTCCGGAATTGCCATCAATCCGCGCAGGCGAAGATGGTCCAGCTGCAATGTGGATTCTACCAGCGCTGGCAGGTCGGCCTTGTCAACTCCCTGTCTACCCGGCTCGTGGTTCACATTGACCTGCAGCATAATATTAAGCGGCAGCGCTGATTCTGGCCGTTGTGAGTTCAGTCTGCGGGCAATCTTTTCACTGGTCACGGTGTGGACCCAGTCGAAATGAGTGGCAATGCCACGGGTCTTGTTTGATTGGATATTGCCGATATAGTGCCAGGTGGCATCGGGGACCTCTGAAATTTTGACCAGGGCGTCCTGCAGATAATTTTCGCCGAAATCGGATTGTCCCGCATCGATCGCCTCGCGCACCATACTCGGTGGTTTTGTTTTGGTGACGGCGAGAAGTTTGACTGATTCCGGATTTCGGCAAGCCGCAATACAGGCGTCGTTGATGCGCGCCTGGACCCGAAGCAGATTGTTTTTAACATTACCCATGGAAATGAAAGTGTGGTTTATTCCTGTATTCAATACTACTATTAGCCTGAAGCCTCACAGGTATTGACCTGAGTAGCACATGTGAAACGGTTTTGTATCAAAAAAGTGACTGATTGAACAGGTAGCGGATAATGGATATTACGGAACTTCTGGCATTTAGTGAAAAACAGGGTGCGTCAGACCTTCATTTATCAGCTGGACTGCCGCCTATGATTCGGGTCGATGGTGACATCAGGCGAATCAATCTCCCGGCGCTCGATCACAAGGAAGTGCATTCGCTCATTTACGAAATCATGAATGACAAGCAGCGCAAGGATTTTGAGGAGTTCTTTGAATGCGACTTCTCCTTTGAAATACCCGGGGTGGCCCGATTCCGTGTTAATGCCTTCAACCAGAACAGGGGAGCGGGCGGGGTCTTTCGAACGATTCCGGCCAAGGTGTTGACCATGGATGAACTGGGAATGGGGGAAATATTCAGAAATATTTCTGAAATACCGCGTGGCATGGTGACCGTGACTGGACCCACTGGATCCGGGAAAAGTACCACGCTTGCCGCCATGATGGATTATATCAACGACAATCGATACCAGCATATCCTGACAATTGAAGATCCTATCGAGTTTGTGCATGAGAGTAAAAAGTGCCTGGTTAACCAGCGGGAAGTACATCGCGATACGCTTGGGTTCAACGAGGCGCTGCGTTCCGCATTACGCGAGGACCCGGATATTATACTGGTGGGTGAGATGCGGGACCTGGAGACTATTCGTCTCGCCTTGGAAGCAGCGGAAACGGGGCACATGGTTTTCGGTACACTGCATACGTCATCTGCGGCGAAAACAATAGACAGGGTTGTTGATGTGTTTCCGTCGGCAGAGAAAGCCATGGTACGGTCCATGCTGTCGGAATCACTGGCGGCAGTAGTTTCGCAGACTCTGCTTAAGAAGGTTGGTGGTGGCAGGGTTGCGGCACATGAAATCATGATTTGTACAGCAGCGATACGAAACCTGATCAGAGAAGACAAGGTTGCCCAGATGTATTCAGCCATCCAGACGGGTGGTCAGTTGGGTATGCAAACCCTGGATCAGTGTCTAAAAGGATTGGTGGAGAAAAATATCATCACCAAGGAAGAGGCACGGGGAAAGGCAAAGATGCCCGATGATTTTAAATAGCAGTAGCTGCTCGGAAAGCATTCGTGATTGATTTCGATAAATTACTCAAGGTCGTTTTGGAGCAGAAAGCCTCCGATCTGTTTATTACAGCAGGATTGCCACCGTCCATTAAAGTCGATGGCCGCATGATGCCCATGTCGAAAACCGCATTGACCCCTGATCAGGCCAGGGAAATAGTTCACTCAACCATGAGCGAGGCACAAATTCAGGAGTTTGAAGAAGAGCGCGAATGTAACTTCGCGATCCACTCGCCGACGGTTGGGCGGTTCAGGGTAAGCGCCTTTTACCAGCGAAATTTTGCCGGGATGGTGTTGCGGCGAATCGAAACTCACATCCCCACCTGTGATGAGTTAAAGCTGCCGGAGGCAGTCAAGACGCTGGCCATGACCAAGCGCGGGCTGATTATTTTTGTTGGCGCGACCGGTACCGGTAAATCGACGTCCCTGGCCGCCATGATCGGACACCGCAACGAGAAGAGCAAAGGGCACATCATAACCATTGAGGATCCGATTGAATTTATTCATGAACACAAGGGATGCATGGTGACGCAACGGGAAGTCGGGGTGGATACTCCGAGCTTTGAAGTGGCGCTGAAAAATACCCTGAGGCAGGCCCCTGATGTCATTATGATTGGTGAGATTCGAACCCGGGAGACCATGGACCATGCTGTGGTCTTCGCAGAAACGGGGCATCTGTGCCTGGCTACCTTGCACGCAAATAATGCCAACCAGGCGCTGGATAGAATTATCAACTTTTTCCCGGCGGACAGGCACGACCAGGTATGGATGGACCTGTCATTGAACCTGAGGGGACTCATTGCGCAGCAGCTGGTACCGGCCGCGGATGGTAAAGGTCGTCGTGCTGCGATTGAAATTTTGATCAACACACCGCTGATTGCGGCTCTGATCAAGAAGGGGGATGTGCACGCGCTGAAGGAAGTAATGAGCAAATCCAACGAGCAGGGGATGCAGACATTCGACCAGGCGCTGTTTCAATTGTACTCGGCAGGCGATATCAGCTATGAAGCTGCACTGGCATCGGCAGATTCAGCCAATGATCTGCGTCTGATGATCAAATTGTCTGGTGGAGAACGGTCAGGACCGGCCCCGAGTCCTGCCGCCCAGGGATTGTCGCTGGAAGGTGGCGAAGACGATCTGGCAATATAACACCTTCATTTCTGCGTAGGCGTTGCAAGGGAACCTCTGCTTTGTCCTGTGACGCGGGACGGACCCTTTCAGTATTTTGTTTTGCAAATTACCTGCCGGGGTCGTGTTTCACTCGGTCCGAAGTTTTGGCGTGAAGCCACGCCCTGCCTCTCGGTATTTTGCTGCGCAAAAACCTGCCGGGGACATGTTTCACTCGGTCCGACCGGGTCGCGTAGACGCTTCGGCGTGAAGCCACGCCCTACCTCTCGGTATTTTGCTGCGCAAAAACCTGCCGGGGACATGTTTCACTCGGTCCGACGCTTCGGCGTGAAGCCATGTCCTTGAAAGAAAGATTCAAGTATCAGTTTTGCAGCGATATGATCTTGAGGTTTGCCTGAAGACTTGCCCTGTTTCGCTTCAAATGAGGTAAGCCGTTCGTCCATCATTTCAAAAGGAATATGAAATCTCCCGTTGAGTTTGCGCGCGAATTTTTCGGCGAGGCGAGACATTTCGCTGCTGCTGTCGTCCATATTGAGAGGCAGGCCGACAACAAACAGCCGGGGTTGCCATTCATTGATCCAACGTTCTATTTCAGACCAGTCCGGAATACCGTCCGTGGCCTTGATGATGGCGATGGGGGTTGCGGTTTTTGTAATCGCTTGTCCGATGGCTATTCCGATCTTGCTCATCCCGAAGTCAAAGGCCATGACCAGATCGTGTCTTCTAACCATGACCCGAAGTCGGTCCGATTAGATTCAGGTCAATGCCTAAGGTTTTCGCCGCTGCCTGTGGTTTCTCCGCATGATTGCTGGAAAAAAGAATGTCACGATTGAACGGCGTCACCAGCCAGGCATCGGCTAATAATTCCCCTTCCAGTTGTCCTGCTGCCCAGCCGGCATAGCCGATAATGGCAAGCAGATGCTCGGGTGAATCTTTACCGGCGAGATCGGAAATCACCTCAGGTGAAGTGGATAAGGTGGTTTCCGGGTTAACCACCAGCGAGTGTTTGTAGTGTTTGTCGGGCGTGTGCAGAAAGAAGATCCGGTCCTGTTCGACTGGTCCGCCCTCCAGCAGAACCACGCCGTGTTGTACGCCTTCGAGTTCTGGAAAGATGTCCTGCAACTGAATGTCTATGGGGTTATTGATCACCAGGCCAAAAGCGCCATCCGCATTGTGGTCGACAAGGAAGGTTACGCTCGAGTGGAAGTAGTCACCCCTAAGCGCGGGCATGGATACCAGGAATTCTCCTTTCAGATACTGGCCAGTCAACTTAAAAACTTCTCAAAAAGCTGTTTTTACGGAACTGCCAGGTGCGGATGATTTCAAGCACATCCGTTGTGTGACGTAAATCATCTGGAAACGGTGCGAAGGGGGCAGAGAGCCGAACAATACGGATTGCCGCATCATCCAGAATCCGGTGACCGGAAGTTTCCAGCAGGGCTACCTCGCTCAGTGAACCATCTGGCAGGATCGCCACCATCAGTCGCAAGCTGCCGTAGAGTTTTCTTTGCCGAGCCTCTTGCGGATAATTCAGATTTCCGATGCGTTCGATTTTGCGGCGCCAGGAGTTGAGATAGTAGGCATCGTTACTGGAAGCAGTGGACAGGCTTGTAAGACGCTTGACTCGTGGCCGTTTGGCGTAGATCTGGCGTTGTCTGTCCAGCCTGGCTTCCAGGCTGGCAATTTCCAGGCTCCGCTGCCGTAGTGATTTTCGATGGGGATCAATAACATCACCTGGATAGGGGGCTTTCAAGCGGGCGCTTGTGGTTGTTCGATCGCTCTTGCCGATGGTGGTGATAACTGGTTTTTGTTGTTTTTCAATTTTTGGAGCGGTCCTTGGCTGCTGGGGGGAGGTTTCTCGGATAATCGTATCGTGGAACTCTGCCCTGGTTGGTGATGTGGTGAGGGCTTTTTCTTCCAGGGTACCGCTTCCGGTCTGGTTGAACTGCGCCAGGAAGTCGGCTTTATCAGGGCGGTTTTTGCTGCGATGCTGGGCCAGAGTAACTTCCAGTGTATGTGCCGATTGTTTGTTGGTGACGTAGGTGAAGGTGACCCCAAGAATGATTGCCGCGTGAATCATCACGGCGAGAAATGTGGTGAAACTTAGCCTGTCACCTGATGTGATTACCGGAGCGAGTTCTGCCATCAGCGGGAGAGAATCTCTTGTTCGATAAAGTCCATGTAAGTCCCTGCGATATCGAGATCGAAAGCCTTATCAAGTTCGCGAATACAGGTAGGGCAGGTCACATTAATTTCAGTCAGATAGTCGCCGATAACGTCGATTCCAACAAAATAGAGCCCTTTTTCCTTCAGAGCAGGCCCTACCTGCTGGCAAATCCAGCGGTCACGGTCATTTAATTCGCGGCCAATGCCTTCTCCCCCAGCAGCGAGATTACCGCGGGACTCTCCGCAAGCAGGCACCCGGGCAAGCCCGAAAGGTATCGGGTTGCCGTTGACAAGCAGTATACGGGTATCGCCATTTTTGATTTCCGGGATGTATTTCTGTGCCATGGCTTGCTGCTGGCCATGATTCGTCAATGTCTCAATGATGACACTGAGATTGCTGTCACCGGGCTTGACGTGGAATATTGAAGTACCACCCATGCCGTCCAGAGGCTTGTAGATCACGTCCCCATGAGTTTCATGGAATTTTCGGAGAATTAAAGGATCGCGACTGACCACGTGTGGCGGGCAACATTGCGTAAACTGCAGGGCGAATAACTTTTCGTTGCAGTCGCGAATGCTCCCCGGTCGATTAAGCACAGGAGTCCCGGCCTTTTCAGCCATCTCCAGCAGGTAAGTGGTGTACAGGTATTCCATGTTGAAGGGTGGGTCTTTGCGCATCAGCACAAGGTCAAGATCGGAGATGGGCAGATGTCGCGCATCGATGATCTCATACCAATGTTGCAGGTCGTCAAACACTTTGACCTGATGACGATGCGTAAAGACTTCGCCCTCCTGGATATACAAGCCGCTCTGCTCGATGGAAAAGATTTCCCAGCCCCTGTCCTGGGCCGCTAGCATCATCGCCAGGGTGCTGTCTTTCTTGGGGTTTAGCGTAGCAATAGGGTCCATCACGACCCCGAGTTTTGTGACCAAATTCAACTGACCTCACTAACCGGTATAATTGTATAAAACAGAGCGAACCAGGCTCCGAGTCCGGGCCTGCAGTACGCAGCGAGTGAGAACATATTGTAAACTAGAAATAGCGTGATAGTGGTGAAATTCCCTTAATTGTCGGGTACTTATGGATTGAGTTTAACAACTGTGTTAAAAAAAGCGGTGCAACTTACGGGTACCAATGCACTTTTATTGATATTGGCGCAAGGCGTGGTTAATTCAGGATAGACCTATGGGTGACAATTTTGAAGGTGTCAAGGTTATGGTCATTGATGATAGCAAGACCATCAGAAGAACAGCCGAAACCCTTCTCTCCAAGGCTGGTTGTGAAGTTATCACCGCTACGGACGGTTTTGACGCCCTGGCGAAGATAGCAGATACACAACCTGCCATTATTTTTGTTGACATCATGATGCCGCGATTAGACGGCTACCAGACTTGTGCGCTAATCAAGAACAACAGTGCTTACCAGAACACGCCTGTCATCATGCTATCGAGTAAAGACGGTCTGTTCGATCGTGCAAAGGGACGTATTGTGGGTTCTGACCAGTACCTAACCAAACCGTTTAGCAAAGATGAATTGCTAAGCGCTATCAGGGATCACGTCAAAGTCGATTGATGTTTGGAGAGCAATAAATGTCAAAAGTATTGGTAATAGACGATTCACCCACTGAAGTCTTCCAGTTTAAGGAAATGCTGGAAGGGCTCGGCCACGAAGTTATTACTGCTGAAAATGGCCACGATGGTGTTGCCCTGGCCATAAAGGAACAACCTGACGTCGTATTGATGGACATTGTGATGCCCGGCATGAACGGCTTTCATGCGACCCGGCAGCTGTGCAGAGGAGCAAAGACACAGCATATCCCGGTTATCATCGTAAGCAGTAAAGACCAGGAAACGGATAAGGTATGGGGCGAGAGGCAAGGTGCCAAGGGGTACATTACCAAACCCGTGGACGCCAATGAACTGATCTCCGTGATGAGGTCAGTATTATAAATTGGATGAGGTCAGATGAGCGAAGTCACACCATTTGAATTTCTTGTATCCCTGGCAGAGCGAAGCCAGGAGATAGCAAGAGAGTTACCTTCCAAAGAGAATACTCAGACGCTCTGGGCCGGAGTCGGATTCAACTTATTAGGGCAAAGGTTTGTCGTTCCGATAGATGAAGTAGCAGAAACAATGCGGGTGCCACAGGCAACTCGTTTGCCGGGGGTGAAGGATTTCGTTGTTGGCGTAGGGAATGTGCGAGGCAAGCTGATGGCAGTACTTGATCTTGCGGTTTTTTTTGGAGAGTTGTCCGAATTTGCCATGAGCCAGCGAAGAGTTATCGCCGTGGAAGACGAAGATCAATATTTTGGATTCATTGTTGACGAGTCTTTGGGAATGCAACATTTTCCCAATGATGCTTTTGACGCAGTTGTTGATGACATTGATGACATGTTCAGACCTTTTGTTCGTGGTAGTTACCGAGTCGCCGGGATTCAATGGCCAGTGCTCAGCCTAACTGCACTCGCCGAGCATCCGGAGCTAGAGAAGTTGGCAGTAGCTTCTTAGAACTGAAAAACAATTTGTAAAGGAATCTTTGATGGCTGATAAATCTAATGGCGCTGAGAGTTTTTCCCAAAATCCGATGATCGTGATCATGGTTGTTGTCTTGTTTATTCTTACTGCAGGATTCGCCGGTAACTATTACTTCATAAATAGGGACTCCCGGCAAACGAGTGACTATCTTGAATATGCCAACAAATTAAAGGTCTTGTCACAGGAAATAGCCAAGCAAGCATTGAGTGCCTCACAAGGCAACGTAGAAATTTATCCGGAGCTTATGCAAAGCAGGAATCAGTTCGATACTGAGCTCGGATTCCTGCGGAATGGAAACCCGGTAACCAATTTACCGGTTTCATCATTGATGTCGCAAAATCAGCTCAGTGAGATGACCGTGGTGTGGAACGAGATGAAAACAAATGTCGATCTAATCCTTGCCAATCAGGAAGCGGTGTCGTACCTGAGAGATCTCTCAGGAGATCTGTCGATTACCATGTCATCAATACAGGGCGAAAACAACGAGGTAGTCGCCGCGATGCTGAGATTATCTGCGTCTGCCAATGAAATTGCCCTGGCCCAGCGACAATCCTTGCTCATCGAAAGAATGTCCCACAGCGTTGATAAGGTTCTTGAAGTCGGCAGTGCGCAGAATCTTTCCGGCAATTTTAATCGTGATAGCCAGACATTTAAACGGGTTCTCGATGGACTGGCCAATGGAGATAGAGAGCTGTTGTTGACAGCAGCGAGGGATCCCAGAATAAAAACCAGCCTTATAAAAATTGAAGAACTTTTCCGGACCGTTTCCACAAGGGCCGATGAAATCTTTACGCGATCCATGGATGTAGTGGGAATTAAAACCGCGGCCGATGCGATTTTCGCGGATTCTGCTGATTTACTGCTGGCCTCTGATGAGCTTATCGATTCTTATGAGAGCCATAGTGGTCAGGGATTTGCCTCGCCAGTAATTGGCCTAGGGTTCGTTCTAGGTTCACTTTTTCTATTCCTGCTGATCGGTTTTCTCGTTTATCGACAGGTTAGCAAGATTACGGGTGACGCAGCACGAACTAACGAGGAAAACCAGGCGGCGATTTTACAGTTACTGGACGAATTAGCGGATCTTGCAGATGGTGATTTAAGAGTGCAGGCAACGGTGACGGAGAGTTTCACGGGGGCGATTGCGGACTCGATTAATTTTTCCATCGATCAGATGCGTGCATTGGTTTCAAAAATCAATGAAACGTCAGTGCAGGTTTCCACCGTCGCAGACCGTACACAGAAGTCTGTACAGGAATTGACCCGGGCGACACAACGGCAATTGAATGAGATTGCGGATGTCTCAGAGTCCGTGAACGAAATGGCGGTATCCATCGACATGGTATCTTACAATGCCGCCGAGTCATCATCCGTTGCCGAACGATCGGTGGACATAGCAAATAAAGGTGCGTCGATGGTTCAAAATACCATTGATGGGATGGATAATATTCGAGGCCAGATTCAGGAAACCGCGAAGCGAATCAAACGTCTGGGCGAGAGCTCACAAGAGATTGGAGATATCGTTGCCCTGATTAATGACATTGCCGACCAGACTAATATCTTGTCACTCAATGCCGCTATCCAGGCGTCTATGGCGGGGGATGCCGGTAAGGGTTTTGCTGTTGTAGCCGATGAAGTGCAAAGACTTGCAGAGAGATCAGGGGCGGCGGCGAAGCAAATTTCTGCCTTGGTCAAAACCATCCAAAGTGACACGAATGAAGCGGTAAGTTCGATGGAACAGACCACAGCAGAGGTCGTCCAGGGTACACGACTGGCAAAGGATGCTGGGGTCGCGTTAGGCGAGATTGAAGGCGTATCCAAGTCCCTGGCTGAAATTATCGAGAACATTTCCGACGCTGCCCGACAACAAGCCGTTTCGGCAGGCAAGATATCCAATACAATGAAGAGCATCAAGGAGCTTTCTTCTCAGACGACCAATGGCGCCAAATCAACAGCTATTGCCGTGGGTGGTCTGGCTAAAACCACAAGCGAATTGCGCGCCTCGGTGACCAGTTTCAAGTTGCCGGAATAGTATCGCTAACAAGAGTATCGAGATGGAAATGGCATGAGTTCAACTCCGGACTATGTAGCGCTGGATTGGGTCAAAGGGGAAATATCAAATACCCTGGACCAGGCCCGGCATGCGTTAGAAGCTGTTGCAGAGTCTCCGGACGATGCAAGTAGCATGCGGGCGTGCCTGACGTCCCTGCACCAGGTTCACGGCACTATGACAATGGTTGAGCTGAGCGGGCCGGTGCAAGTTGCAAGCGAAATGGAGCAGTTAGCCCAGTCGTTGATGAACAACAGCGTACCTGATGTGTCGAGGGCGCAGGAAATACTCATGCAAACTATTTTGCAGATGCCTGGCTACCTCGATTTGATTCAACGCGACCAGAGTGATTCAGAACAGAATTATCTGCCAATGGTGAACAATCTCCGGGTCGCCATGGGCGAGGAACGAATTGGTGGTGCAGGTGCGGAGCCAAGCGAGTCGGGTCCAAATCTTTCTCCGGTTCTCGAGGCACCCGTCAAGGACGTGGTTGATGCTTACGTCGAAGCAAATGGTGTGGCGAATGTTCCAAAATTAAGAAAGCGTTACAGCCAGGCTCTTGCCGCTCTCCTGAAGAAAACCAAAGCAAGGGAAAATCTTTCGTTGATGGGCAAGATATTTTCGATGCTCATTAAATTATGCGGCGAATCTCCCGTGGGCAACCTTTCCCAGTTGGGTATTGCCCTGGTGGAAGGGGTTGCAACCGGCGCTATCAAGCTTGGCGTTCCTGTAGTTACGCACTTCAAAGCCATTGATGTGGAGTTGGCGAGGTTATCCGAAGGAGGGGTAGGTGCCTTGTCTGAGCCAGTCCCTGAAGAACTAGCGCTCGGCATACTAAAGGAAATTAACAAGGCTGAGAAAGAAACGGCAAAAATACTCATTGTTAAAGAGATTTTTGCGGCTGCAGCGGTTGTCGTTGAAACGGAGAAGGTCAACATTGGGCCGGATGACGAAACTCTGGCTGCGGTCGCGAAAATACTCATTGAAGAATTAAACGACGTTACTGACAAACTGGATCTATATGTTCGCTCCAGCAATCCGGACGTCGGTGATCTTGTCCAATTGGTGCCTAACCTGGAGCAAATCTCGAGTACTTTGATAGTGGTAGGTCTGCAGGAACACCAGCAAGCAGTCAGTAAACAGCTGGAAATTATCCGGGTCGTTGAAGAAAGCCGTGACCACCCGGATGAAGAAACGCTGTTGAAAATGGCAGAGGACCTGCTGGAAATACAAGCGGCGCTGGGATCGATTGCTGGTGGGCCGGATGAAGGATCGCCGGGTGAAAGCTTTGGTGATCTAAATGAAGCACACGCAGCAGTGGTTAGAGAAACTCGAGTCGGCCTGGCGGGGTGCAGGGATGCCTTGATCGAGTTTGTGTCTTCCGATTTTGATCATGAAAAGCTCAAAAATTTACCTGATGATTTATCGGTACTCAGGGGCGGTCTGTTGATCGTGAATCAGGAACGATCTGGCGATGTTCTGACTTCTGCATCTCGTTACGTAAAGGAATCTCTTTTAAAAAACAAGGTTCGACCGGAATTGTCCGCCATGGATGATCTGGCAGATGCGATAACGAGTATTGACTATTATCTTGAGCGGTTACTGGAAAATGCTCGTGATCCCTACATTCAAATGCTTGATGTAGCGGAATCAGCAGTTGAAAAACTCGGATTTAAGGTAGGGGAGCAAGCCCCAGCAGATGAGGAGGAAACTGAAGAGAAGAAGGAAGAAGTTGTAGCAGATGATCACTTGGAAGGTGAGCAGGTGGAGGTACAGGCAGAACCTGAAGTTGAACCAGATCCGGAGCCGGAAGCAGAAACGGTCGAACCGACAGATGACGAGGAAGATGACCGTGTTGACGACGAAATACTCGAAATATTTGTCGAAGAGGTTGATGAGGTGCTGGAGACTATTGGCGAGTATTTCCCTCTGTGGCAAGCCGATTTGGATAATGAAGTGGCCCTGGCAGAACTGCGCAGAGCATTCCATACATTAAAAGGCAGTGGTCGCATGGTAGGTGCCACCGTAATCGGGGAACTGGCCTGGTCGATTGAAAATATGTTGAATGGGGTTGTCGAGCATTCCGTCCAGCCGGGAACCGGCATGGTGTCGTTGCTTGCAGAGGTGATTGAAAGCATCCCCGGGGGTTTGGAGCTGTTCAGGAACCAGAATCAGGAAGCGTTCGTCGTTGATGAAATGATCACTCGAGCGGAAAAATTAGCTGTCGCGGACGAAGCTCTCGTGGAGGATGAAGCGTCAGCCTCAGCAGAAACAGTCACCGAGGAAGAAGTGCGCGTCGAAGAACTTCCGGTCACTGACGAAGCAGTGCCAGCTGAAACACAAGCGCCAGAAGAATTAGAAACAACAGCGGAATCCAAAGAGGTCGACCGGGCAATCGTTGGGGACATATCCAGCGAAGAATCGATTACGGACTTTGACCTGGATAAAGTTGAGATTGATGAGGGAGCGGCCGAACAGACAGCCAGTGAGGAAGAAGCGGTAGAGGATGACCTCGAGGACCTTGCGCTGGATTCTACAGATACTCTGCAGTCGCCGGCAGAAGCTGCAGAAACAGAAGTTGAAAGTGAAATTACAGCGAGCGAGGAAGAAGCTGACCAGGAAGCGGAAGCAATTGAGACAAATGCGACTTTAACCACAGATGAATTACTGGAATCTGACGATCTCGAGCTGGATGATATATTTGTGGCTGAAGCTAACGAGCGTCTTGAGGTGATACAGGAATTTCTTGGATCTCCTGACGCAGTGAACGGTGACCTGGTCGCAGCATTCCATACCTTAAAGGGTAGTGCGGCGATGGCTGAAATCCCGAGCATTGCGACGATTGCAGCACCCCTTGAGCAGTTGGCTGGTGGATACTTAACTCAAGTCAAGACTCCTGATGCTGAATTTATCAGGGTCGTTGAAACGGGGACTGTCCTGATTAAGGCGATAGTTGCTAGTTTGTCGGAATTTCGTGATGGCATCAGTGGTATGAATGACCAGGTTGCAGCGACACAGGCTGTACTGATTTCCTCTCCTGAAAGGATTGCCGAATTCGACTTTGAGAAAATAGAACTCCTCAGCAGGGAAGACGTGGTTTCAAGCGATTGGCAGGAAGATCATGTTGCAGCTGTTGTAGCCGAGCTGAACGATGCGCTGGAGCAGGCAGACGCGCTGGGTCAATCGGAACTGCAAGAGCTGATAAACAGCCTCTTGCGTGTCTATGGCAAGGCCCAGACCACACCTGATGAAACGATTATCAGTGCACTGAAATCCGGACACGAAAGGTTGGTCAGTATTTTTGATCGCATTGCGGCTAGCCAGGATGTTGCGGGCGATACTGATGTTATTGCCCTGCTGGATGCGCTGGAAGAAGTAGAAGAAGTAGAAGAAGTAGAAGAAGTAGAAGAAGTAGAAGTAGCTGAAAAGACCGCTGACGACCTACCAGCGGTTGCAGAGGAGGCTTTAGCAAAAGCTTTGCCTGAAGACGATATCGATGAAGATATATTGCCAATCTTTCTCGAGGAGGCGGAGGAATTACTGGAGGGAATAGACAATAGTGTTCTCAATTGGAGTGAAGATACCGCTTCACCAGGGAACCTGGATGTTCTTTTGAGACACCTGCATACCCTCAAGGGTGGTGCGCGCATGGCAGGTTTGAATAGTCTCGGGCAATTCACTCACAACTTCGAGACGTTCCTGATCAGTGTGCAGCAAAAACCGGTAGATTTGGATGATGCATTTTTCACCCTGCTAAACCGGCGTCAGGATGAGATCACTCGAAGGGTCGAAATTTACAACAAACTGGCAGTTAACGAGGCAAGCGAAGAAGAACTGGCATCGTTGCTGTTTGATGGTGATATGAGTGCCGCGCCGGAATCCGGCGAGCGGGTTAAAGTCGTTGAAACAGTTACAGAACAGGTTGATGTGGCGCCGCAGGTCGAGGAGGCTGATCTGGCCGCCGATGAGATTGATGAAGACGTTTTACCAATTTTCCTCGAAGAGACTGATGAGCTGTTAGAAGGGATCGACGGAAGCATCCAAAACTGGAGTGAAAATACCGAAACCAGTGAGTATTTGAATGATCTGCTTCGCCATCTGCATACATTCAAGGGTGGCGCCAGAATGGCAGGAATGAACAGTCTGGGAGAGTTTGTACACAATTTCGAATCTTTCCTGATAGGTATTCAACAAAACCCGGTGGATCTGAATCAGGAATTTTTTGCGCTTCTGAATCAGCGCCAGGATGAAATAACCCGTCGCGTAGCAATTTATGGCAAGCTGGCAAGCGGGGAAGCCTCAGAAGATGAACTCGCGTCACTAACAAAAGATGTTGCTGGTGAAACCGTTCCCGCGGTTAGCGATGTGCAGGTTTCCACCGAAGAACCAAAACCCTCTGAAGGTCCAAGCGACGCCGCCGTCAAGCCTGGGTCTGCAACAAAAACTCAGGAGATGGTGCGCGTGTCGGCGGATTTATTGGAAGAACTGATCAGCCTTTCAGGGGAATCCAATATCACACGGGGCAGGGTCGAACAACAGATTTCGGATTTTGGCGAAGCTATACAGGAGATGGAGGCAACCATTGGTCGTATTCGAGAGCAGGTGCGGAAACTTGAAATCGAAGCCGAATCCCGGGAAACATTAATCAGGGCTCATTCTGGTAAAAGTGATTCGTCTTTCGATGATTTAGAGATGGATCGTTACACCATGCTTCAGGAAATCTCAAGAACCCTGAGTGAGAGCGCCTCCGATATGTTGGATCTAAAGGAAACACTGGTCAACAGAAGTCGGGACGCAGAGACACTGTTACACCAGCAATCCCGAATTGGCAGTGAATTACAAGAAGGCCTTACGCGAACTAGGATGGTCCCATTTGCAAGGTTAATTCCGCGGCTGAGAAGAATTGTCAGACAGGTTAGTGCAGAGATAGGAAAATCCGTTCGTTTCGATGCGTTTAATATTGAAGGTGAATTGGACAGAAATGTCCTGGAAAGAATTGTAGCACCGCTGGAACACATGCTTCGAAATGCGGTTGACCATGGTATTGAATCCGCAGAAAAACGTCAGGAAGCCGGAAAGCCCGAGCAGGGTCGAATCAGCCTGAGGTTATCGAGAGAAGGTGGCTATGTAATCCTCAATGTCAGCGATGATGGCGGGGGTATCAATGTAGAGGCCGTTCGCCGGAAAGCGATAGAAAAGGGGCTAATCACTGAAGATTCTGGTTTATCGGACCATGAAATCATGCAATTCATTATGGACGCCGGGTTCAGTACAGCGGAAAAATTGACCCAGATTTCCGGTCGTGGTGTCGGTATGGATGTGGTCGTCAGTGAAATCAAAGCCCTAGGTGGAACCGTCTCCATTGATTCAACGATAGGTGTCGGAACTGAATTTTCCATTCGTATCCCTTTTACGGTGTCCATAAATAGGGCATTGATGGTGGTAGTGAAAGAAGAGATCTATGCGGTACCGTTAAATACGATTGAAGGAATTGTTCGCGTCAGTCCTTATGAACTTGAAGCATACTACCAGCCTGAAGCACCGATGTTTGAATACGCCGGGCAGCCCTATCATCTTGATTACATGGGTAGGATGCTGGGAGGGTCAGATGTGCCGGATCTGACGGGAATGGTTGCTCCGTTACCGGTGATCCTTGCCAGGAGCGGCGACCACGCCGTGGCGCTGCAGGTAGACAGGGTGATAGGTTCACGTGAAGTTGTAGTAAAAACACTGGGCCCTCAGTTCAATGAAGTGGGCGGTCTTGCCGGAGCCACGGTACTTGGTGATGGTAGCGTCGTGATTATCCTTGATGTCATGGCATTAGTACGCACCCATGACCTGCAAATGGAGGGAGTAATTCAATCTGTCACGATAAAAGAGGCGCCGGAGCCGCAAAAGAAAGTTCGCACCATAATGATAGTCGATGATTCGGTGACAGTCCGTAAGGTCACTTCACGTTTGATGGAACGTCAGGGTTGGGAAGTCACCACCGCAAAGGATGGTGTCGATGCAGTCAACCAGCTGCAGGAGGTTTATCCCGATGTAATCCTTCTTGATATTGAAATGCCTAGGATGGATGGATTCGAAGTACTGCGAATTGTTCGTCGCGATGAGAGATTGAAGAAACTGCCCATCATCATGATCACTTCACGAACCGGAGAGAAACATAAACAGGAAGCACTTGATCTTGGCGTCAACAGGTATATGGGTAAGCCTTTTCAGGAAGCTAATTTGCTCAGGACAATTGAAGAGGTGATCACAGAAGCATCCTCCAGCTAGCTCCTTAACCAGAATCAGATGATGAAAACGACCAGTAACGAAGGAATTAGCCTAATTGATGCCCGCATCAGGGCGGGGACCCGCCAGGCCGTTCGATGACAACATTACCAACCTATATCATTGCTATGCAAAAGCAGGGGATTCTGTTGCCGCAATCGACAGTAGCGGAGATTATTCCCTATGAACCCTTGCAGCGAGTAGAAGGTACGCCCGACTGGTTTCTTGGTTTGCTGGGTTGGCGAGGCGTTCAGGTGCCCGTCTCGTCTTTTGAAATGTTAACGGTAGAACGTGCCAGTTTTTCGTTAGCCAGTGTGTCCTCGGCGTCTCTCGTTATTATCAGAGGGCTGAATAACCAGGAAGATTTGCCATATCATGCCATGGTCGCCCAAACGAGACCGAGGCTGGTGGAATTAACCGCCGAGATGTTGTTTGAGACGGGGGAGGTACCCGAGAAAACTGAAACAGTCAGAATACGCTTTGAAGATGACATCATCTCGATCCCAGATCTTGATTATGTAGAGGCAGCGCTTCAAAACATTTTGATTGCATAAGTACCCGCTGATTCTTGACTGGATTCAGGCAAAGAGTGTGCGGGTAACGGCTAGTTGGCAGAAAATCCTGTCCAGAAACCAACGACACCCGATCAGAAATCACCCCAGCGATACTGCATGATCGATAGAAGAGCGATAGGCGCAGTTTCCGCACGGAGGATTCTGCTTCCCAGTGACACAGGCACAAATCCAGCATCCAGGGCTCGTTGCTCTTCACTTCCGCTGATGCCGCCTTCTGGCCCGATCAACAGACTGATAGATTTCGGCACTGACACAATGCATTTGATTCCAGTCCCTGCGAGGGGTGAAGCGAGTAACTTCAAGTCACCCTTGGCAAGCTCGATCCACTGATCGAAGGCAACCACCTCATGCAATGTTGGCAACATCGTACGCCCGCTCTGCTCGCAAGCTGACTGGATGACTCGCAGCCAGTTTTCCCGGCGTTTGCCAAACTGGACACGGGTAACACTGGTATTGTCGGTTTCCACGGGAATGATGCTTGTCACCCCAAGTTCAGCTGCTTGTCTCACGGCAGTATTCATTGCCTCGCGTTTGAGGATTGCAATGCCGAGCGTGATATTGAGTGCCGATTCCCGGTTCGCTGGGTCGTGGCCGTTGATGTTTACTTCAACTTCACGGCGCCCGATACTGATAATAGTGCAAGTGTATTCTCCACCCAGGCCATCAAATAAAATGAGAGGGTTCCCTAATTTTTCGCGAAGGACATGCTGTATGTGATGTGCAGTTTTCCCGGATAGGATTACATTGTTGCCAATGCCCAGATGATGGTCGGTAAACAACCTGGGTACATGTATTGCCATTAGACTAGAGTCCGAGGTTGCGCCAAATTCGAATGGTTGGCAGTGACTGGTTCAAAGTATAGAAATGAATACCGGGAGCCCCGCCATCAAGTAACCTCCGGCAGAGATTGGTCACTACCTCATCACCGAATGATTTAAGGCTGTCCGGGTCATTTTCGTAGGCTTGCAAGTGCTGGACAATCCATCTTGGGATTTCCGCGCCACAATTGTTTGAGAAGCGTACCAGCCCCCTGTAATTCGTGATTGGCATGATGCCCGGGACGATGGGGATGTTGATATGCATTTTTTTGCACGCGTCTACGAATCGAAAGTAGGCATCGGCATTATAAAAGTACTGGGTAATGGCGCTATCAGCGCCGGCATCCACTTTCCGTTTGAAGTACTTTAGGTCCGATGCGACGCTCGTGGACTCGGGATGAATTTCTGGATACGCGGCAACGTCAATGTGAAAATGATCACCCGTTTTATCCCGGATGAGAGTCACCAGTTCATCGGCATGAACCATGTTGCTTGAAAAACCCATACCTGATGGAATATCACCACGAAGCGCTATGATACGTTTCACACCAGCGTTTTTATATTCCTGGATAAGGTGTTCGATTTTTTCGGGAGAGTCGCCGCCAAAGGAAACGTGTGGCGCAACTTCGCTGCCAGCACTGTTGATATCCATGACCGCCTGTTTGGTTCCTGTCTTGGTAGAGCCACCTGCGCCATAGGTGACGGAAAAAAAATGCGGGTTGAATTCGCAAAGCCGTTTATAGACTTTCTTTAATTTCTTAATCGCGTTTTCATTTTTTGGTGCGGAAAATTCGAAACTAAAACGCTTGTCGAACTGGGATTGAGAGTTCATGCGGGCTGGAGTTTCACTAGAGTGCCTTTGCTAGGGTCTCTGCTTTATC
Source organism: Pseudomonadota bacterium (assembly GCA_022571415.1). Lineage (GTDB taxonomy): Bacteria > Pseudomonadota > Gammaproteobacteria > Pseudomonadales > Azotimanducaceae. The sequence continues at coordinate 13,706 of JACZXW010000005.1, read as the reverse complement.
GGTTTTCTCCCAGGTAAAATCCTCATCGTTCCTGCCGAAATGACCATATGCTGCAGTTTTTCTGTAGATGGGTCTTTTCAGGTTGAGCATGTCAATCAGACCTTTAGGTCGCAGATCAAAGTTCTCGCGAACTACCTTTTCTATATCTGTTTCTGGAATTTTCCCGGTACCGAATGTGTCGATATTGATGGAGGTGGGTTCCGCGACACCAATAGCGTAGGAAACCTGTATTTCACATTTACTCGCCAGACCGGCAGCAACGATATTCTTGGCCACATACCGAACTGCATATGCCGCACTTCTATCTACCTTCGACGGATCTTTACCGGAAAAGGCGCCGCCGCCGTGTCTCGCCATACCGCCATAAGTATCCACGATGATTTTCCTGCCGGTCAATCCGCAATCTCCAACAGGACCCCCGATCACAAATTTACCGGTAGGATTAATGAAATATCGGGTGCCCGCATGCAACCAGTTTGCGGGTAGTACCGGCTTGATGATGTGCTCCATCACCGCGTCATGAAGATCTTTCTGGGAAATATCGGGATCGTGCTGGGTAGAAAACACGACCGTGTCGATACCGATGGGAACGCCGTTTTCATTATATTTGAAAGAAATCTGGCTCTTTGCATCAGGACGCAGAAAAGGTAACTTTCCACTCTTCCTCATGTCCGCCTGTTTCTTGACCAGCAGGTGCGAGTAGGTAATGGGAGCAGGCATCAGCACGTCGGTTTCGTCACAGGCATAGCCGAACATGAGCCCCTGGTCTCCCGCCCCCTGCTCATGATCTTTTGCTTCGTCTACCCCCATTGCGATATCCGGAGATTGCTTGCCGATGACATTGATGATCGCGCAGGATGCCCCGTCGAAGCCGACGTCTGAACTGTTGTAGCCTATGTCGAGGATAACCCCACGGCAGACTTCCTCAAGGTCGACCCAGGCATCCGTGGTGATTTCCCCTGCCACCACTACCATGCCGGTTTTAACCAGCGTCTCGCAGGCAACCCTGGCGTTGGGATCTTTAGCGATGATGGCATCGAGAATGGCATCTGAAATCTGGTCGGCCATTTTATCGGGATGACCCTCAGATACGGATTCTGATGTAAAGCTAGTGGTTGCAGCCATAGTGATTCGCTTGATGCCCAAAACTTTGCAAGTCTACCGGCATCAGGAATGATTGCCCAGTAACCGGCCTGGTGATATTACTTCAAGATGAAGTTCAATTCGTTTCAAGGTTTCCCGTTAGGTTCTTCATTATCAATGAGAGCTCTTTCTCATTGATGATTGCAGGAAGCTAAGAGAGAATAGCGCCGAAAATTCCAACTAGTGCGAGTATTTATGAGTTCACGACAGCCCTCCAGACAGACCAGGGCGAATGCCATTCGTGCGCTAACGATGGACGCGGTCCAGAAGGCAAAAAGTGGTCATCCCGGCGCCCCCATGGGCATGGCGGATATAGCTGAGGTATTGTGGACAGATATCCTGAAACACAATCCCGTTAATCCGAACTGGAGCAACCGGGACAGGTTTGTCCTTTCCAACGGGCATGGTTCCATGTTGCTGTATTCGTTGCTTCACCTGACGGGTTATGACCTGTCTATGCAGCAGTTGGAAAATTTCCGGCAGCTTGGCTCGAAGACGCCAGGCCATCCGGAGTATGGCGATACCCCTGGTGTTGAGGCCACCACTGGCCCGCTAGGGCAGGGATTGGCCAATGCCGTGGGCATGGCAATTGCCGAGAAGGTGCTTGCCGCCAGGTTCAACCAGACTGACGAGTCGGGTAATGCATACGCCATCGTCGATCACCATACTTATGTGTTCGTGGGGGACGGTTGCCTAATGGAAGGCATTTCCCATGAGGTGTCATCCCTGGCTGGCACACTGCAGTTAGGGAAACTCATCTGTATCTACGATGACAATGGTATTTCCATCGATGGCAAGGTGGACGGATGGTTTACTGACGATACCGCAAAAAGATTCGACGCCTATGGATGGCATGTGATTGATGCGGTTGATGGCCACGATCCCAAGGCAATTGCATCTGCCATTGGGGCTGCCAAGAACGCGATAGACCAGCCGAGCATTATTTGCTGCAAAACCCAGATTGGCTTTGGCGCACCGAACAAGGTAGGCACAGCGGCGAGCCATGGATCACCTCTGGGAGAGGAAGAGGTTGCTGGCGCGCGTGCGGCGCTTGGCTGGGAACTTGAACCATTCGAGATATCGGACGAAATATATGAAGGCTGGGATTGTCGCGGCAAAGGCGCGGAAAATGAGAATGTATGGCAGCAACAATTTACGGAGTATGCTCAGAAGTTTCCGCAACTCGCACTTGAATTTGAACGTCGGATCAAGGGAGATCTTCCTGATGATTGGCAGGAACGGATGCAGGCCCTGTTGCTTAAAACCGATGAAGAGGGAAAGAGTATCGCTTCCAGAAATGCATCGGCAGACGTCATTCGTGAACTGGCCAGCTTTCTGCCGGAGTTAATTGGCGGTTCTGCAGACCTGTCAGGTTCCAACAATACACGCTGGCCTGCAGCCCAGACGATCACTGGAGACGATGCTGCGGGTAACTATATCGATTTCGGTGTGCGTGAATTTGGTATGACGGCCATTTGTAATGGCATCAGCCTGCATGGAGGATTACTCCCGTTTTGCGGTACATTCCTGATGTTCATGGAATATGCGCGCAACGCGACCAGGATGTCGGCGCTGATGGGTATCCGCAACATCCTGGTCTATACCCATGATTCCATTGGTCAGGGCGAAGACGGTCCAACCCATCAGCCCGTTGAGCAGCTTGCCAATCTTCGCTCGACGCCTAATATGTCCGTCTGGCGACCCTGTGATACGGTTGAAACCGTTGTGGCCTGGAAAGCTGCAATAGAAAGACGGTCCGGACCCACGGCTCTGGTGTTTACGCGCCAGGGAATCGCACACCAGGACAGACATGGAAGCCTGGATGAAATTCAACGAGGCGCATATATCCTGTTTGAACCCGCCGAGGCGCTAAAGGCAATTATCATTGCTACAGGTTCAGAAGTTGATGTTGCCATGCAGGCGGCGCTGGCACTTTCACAATCCGGCACGCCCGTTCGGGTTGTATCCATGCCCAGTGCCGATGTGTTTGAAAGTCAGGATGAACATTACAGGCAAACTGTCCTTCCAGACGCTATCCGGGCCAGGGTAGCAGTTGAAGCAAGTCAGGTGGACTACTGGCGTAAATGGGTGGGGCTTGACGGGGATGTAGTAGGGCTGACCAGCTTCGGCGAGTCTGGGCCCGGGGCAGCAGTCATGCAGCACTTCGGAATTACGCCCGACGCTGTAGTAGCGGCAGTAAACGGCATCCTATAGGTCGTTGGCAGTGATCGAGTTCAAGGATCTTAATATTTGCGGGAAACGGGTTTTGATTCGCGAAGACCTGAATGTACCGATTTCGAATGACAAGGTGTCCAGTGATGCGAGAATTATCGCGGCGCTGCCGACGATAGAATACGCCTGTGCCGCGGGTGCGAAGTTGATGGTCATGTCTCATCTTGGTCGTCCAGAAGAAGGCAAGCCGGCCATTTCCCAACCAGGAATGAGCCTTGCACCGGTCGCCAGGAGAATTGAAGCGTTAAGTAGCCTGAAAGTCCGTCTGGTGGATGATTACCTTGGCGGGTTTGAATGGGGCAGTGAAGATCTTGTGCTGTTTGAAAACATCAGGGTCAATGAAGGTGAACGAAGGAATGATCCTGAGCTGGCGAAGAAACTGGCGGCCTTATGTGACGTGTTCGTGATGGATGCGTTTGCAACTGCACACAGGGCGCAAGCGTCAACGACAGGCGTCGCACGATTTGCGCCAGTGGCCTGCGCCGGGTTTTTACTGACCGCGGAACTGGCGGCGCTGGGCAAGGCGCTTGCTAATCCTGCGCATCCGATCGTTGTCATCGTGGGTGGCAGCAAGGTATCTACCAAGTTTAAAGCACTTGATGCGCTGGCAGGCAAGGCAGACAGCCTGATTGTAGGAGGAGCAATTGCCAATACTTTCCTTGCTGCCACCGGTATCAATGTTGGTAAGTCCCAGTTTGACCCGAATCTGCTGAAGACTGCCGCCGGTCTGCTGTCAAGGGTCAATATCCCCGTTCCAACGGATGTCGTGGTTGCCACCGATATGACAGATGCGAGTGACGCTGTTATTAAAGCTGTGGCAGATATTGACGAGACTGATATGGTGCTTGATATAGGCCCGGAGACGTCGAGAACGATAGGTAAACTTATCGCGGATGCGGCGACCATCATCTGGAATGGTCCGGTAGGTGTTTTTGAGATGCCGCAGTTCGCTGCGGGCACAAGGGAATTGGCTTTGAGTATCGCCGGGAATGAGGGATTTTCACTGGCGGGAGGTGGTGATACCTTGGCGGCAATTGATCAATTTGGTATACGGGATAAGGTTTCTTACATCTCGACGGGTGGAGGCGCTTTCCTGGAATTCGTAGAAGGTAAGACATTACCTGCAGTTGCAATGCTGGAAGCATGTGCACGAAAGTAAATAAGGGAACGTCTGATTGAGAGGATATTTTCGTCAGAACTGTTCTTCAAGCCAAGGAAGAGGTGCAGGTAGATAATTTGTTAACATGTGTTGAGTTAACAAATTTTTGAGTACGACTCTGACGCGGTTATGGCGGAAATAGAGCTTAAACGGACGTTCCTAAGAAATAGGAGACGAATATGGCATTAGTGAGTATGCGGCAATTATTGGATCACGCGGCGGAAAATAGCTACGGTATCCCGGCCTTTAACGTGAATAATCTTGAACAAATGCGTGCCATCATGGAGGCGGCGCAGGAGACAGATAGCCCGGTTATTGTGCAGGCTTCCGCGGGCGCACGAAAATATGCCGGTCCTATTTTCCTGCGTCATCTGATACTGGCGGCGATAGAGGAATTCCCCGATATTCCAGTCGTCATGCACCAGGACCATGGTGCGTCTCCCGATGTCTGCCAGCGTTCAATCCAGCTCGGTTTTTCATCGGTCATGATGGACGGGTCGCTGTTGGAGGACCAGAAGACACCTGGCAGCTATGAATACAACGTGGAGGTCACTAAACGCACGGTGGACATGGCGCACGCCTGTGGTGTCACCGTTGAAGGTGAGCTGGGCTGTCTTGGGTCATTGGAAACCGGAGAGGCTGGAGAAGAGGATGGAGTTGGTGCAGAAGGTACCCTTACCATGGACCAGTTGTTGACCGATCCCGATCAGGCCGTGGATTTTATCGAACAAACCGGCTGTGATGCGTTAGCGATTGCCATAGGCACCAGCCATGGCGCCTACAAATTTTCGCGGCCACCCACTGGGGATATCCTCGACATCGACCGGATAAAACAGATACATAAGCGATTGCCTAATACACACCTGGTGATGCATGGTTCTTCCAGTGTTCCGCAGGATTGGCTTAAAGTCATCAACGAAAACGGCGGAGAAATTCCCGAAACCTATGGTGTACCGCTGGAGGAAATACAGGAGGGGATCAAGCATGGAGTGCGTAAGGTCAATATCGACACGGATTTACGACTTGCGTCAACCGGTTCCATTCGCAGGTACCTGGCGAACAATCCAGCTGAATTTGATCCCAGGAAATACTTCAGTGAATCTCTCAAGGCGATGAAGGAAATTGTGATCGGTCGATATGAGGCCTTTGGCACCACGGGGAATGCCTCGCGCATAAAGCCGATATCACTCGATGCGATGGCAACGCGGTATCTCTCCGGGGCGCTGGATACTACATAGGACCGGCAGGTCGATTTATCGGACACACCCTTGGTGCTTAACGATGTTCAACTGCAGCGGCTGCGGCAGATCGCCGGTTCGGATAACCTGCTCACGGATTCAGGTTCCCTTGAGAACTATGGCCAGGACTGCACCCGTTACTTTAATCCTGCCCCATCCGCTGTCATCTTCGCACGGAATATTTCTCAGCTTACTGAGATTGTCAGGTACGCCAACGACGAACGCCTGGCGTTGGTGCCATCCGGAGGCCGTACTGGATTGAGCGGTGGCGCGGTGGCCTGTAACGGCGAGATCGTCATCAGCTTTGACAGGATGAATCGAATTTTGTCATTCAATGCCATTGATCAGACGGTAACGCTCGAAGCCGGAGTGATCACCAGGACCCTGCAAGACTATGCGCGTAAAAAAGACCTGTACTATCCGGTGGACTTTGCCTCCTCGGGATCGAGTCAGATCGGGGGCAATATCGCAACCAATGCGGGAGGCATCAAGGTCTTGCGATACGGCCTGAGCAGGGATTGGGTGGCGGGAATTAAAGTCATTACAGGTGCCGGGCAGTGCCTTGACCTCAACCATGCTCTCGTAAAGAATGCGACGGGTTATGATCTGAGGCATTTGTTTATTGGCTCGGAAGGAACCCTCGGTCTGGTGGTCGAGGCGACATTAAGGTTAACCTCATTTCCGAAGTCCCTGGCTGTTGTCTTGCTTGCAGTCCCTGCTATGACGGATACGATTTCCATCCTGGAAGAATATAAACGAAAAGTTACGTTAACGGCATTTGAATTCTTTTCCGATAGCGCTTTGAGTCATGTCGTAAATCGGTTGGGAATATCACGCCCCTTTGTAAATACGTCAGCAAACTATGTTCTTCTGGAATATGAAAGCGACCCAGTGTCTGTTGAAGCTGCCATACAGGCGTTTGAATCCAGTATGCAAGCTGGATGGGCAGTGGATGGGGTCCTCGCCCAGAGTGAACAACAAAATGCAAACCTGTGGCGTTACCGGGAAGCGATTTCAGAATCCATAACGCCTTTTTCTCCGTACAAAAACGATATCTCAGTGCGAGTATCCCAGGTGCCTGAGTTTTTGAGCAAAGTTGAAAGGATCGTCAATGATTCCTGTCCGGATTTTGAGGTTGTCTGGTTTGGCCACATCGGTGACGGCAACCTGCATCTGAACATCCTGAAACCGGAAGCATGGGAAACAGGGGATTTCAGACTTGAATGTGAAAGCGTCAGTCAGCAGGTACTCGGCATAGTGGCCGAATTTAATGGCAGCATTTCCGCTGAACATGGTGTCGGCCTGCTAAAGAAAGAACATCTGTCTTTCTCTCGTTCCAAGGAGGAGATCGAGTTGATGCGTTCACTTAAGCTGGTATTTGATCCCAATGGAATTATGAATCCCGGAAAGCTTCTCCCCGCTTAGCTGCAGAGAACAAAGCGGGTTCAAATGGGAAGTTTTTCTTCCACGCCGCTGGCGCTTCCCACCAACAGAACGTCAGCGGGCCGGATGGAGAATAATCCGTTGCTGACAACCCCTGTAATATTGTTTATCTGTTCCTCCAGCTGGCAGGGCTCATCTAGCACAAGATCGTATACATCCAGAATGAGGTTGCCGTTATCTGTGGCAAAGTTTTCCCGGTAGACAGGCTTGCCACCCAGTTTGACCATTGCTCGCGCAACCGCTGATCGAGCCATCGGGATGACCTCTACCGGTAGTGGAAAGGTTCCGAGGGTTTCAACGAGTTTGCTTGAATCCACAATACACACGAACCGATTGGCAACCCCGGCGACTATTTTCTCGCGCGTGTGAGCGCCGCCACCACCCTTGATCAGTTCGAGCCTGCTGTTCGCCTCATCAGCGCCATCGACGTAGACGACGAGTTCGTTGACGTCATTCAATTCGTAGACCGGTATGCCGTGGTTCTTTAACCGCTCAGCCGAGGCAATCGAACTGGCGACGGTGCCATCAAATTTGTGTTTGATTTTTGCTAATGAATCGATAAAACAGTTTGCGGTTGAACCTGTCCCGACCCCCACGATTGAATCATGCTCCAGGTATCTGTCGATATAGTCTGCCGCGTGTTGTCCGACCTGGGCTTTGAGTTGATCCTGATTCATCTCATCGCTCCTTCTTTAGGATATCTCCTTGGATTCATCAACATGATATGCCTGATATTCCTCATCGAAGGCGAATTGAGTTGGATCCTTCATCCGATCGACATAGAGCTTTCCCTGGAGGTGATCTAATTCATGTTGGATGACAGTGGCGATAAACCCCTGGTATTCCACGGACTGAGCTGTACCTGCTTCATCGAGATAGTCGATCTGGACATGCTGGTACCTCTCAACGTATCCCATCAACCCGGGAATCGACAGGCAACCTTCCCAGTATCCGGCGATTTTCCCGTCAGCCACTGAAATTACCGGGTTGACGAAGACGGAAAATGGAATCTGGTCAAGCTCACCGTAACGGGTAGACGTGTTTTCGATTTCTATCACAGCCACCTGGGTAGAGACATCTATCTGAGGCGCGGCAAGTCCTATACCACCCTGGGCATGCAGGGTTTCCCGCATATTCTGTATCAGACGCAGGAAAGCCGAGCTTCCTATGTCATCCACAGGGTAAGGCTTTGCGATTAGTCTCAGGGTGGGGTGTCCCATCCTGATCACGGTCTGGACGGCCATTGCTTCTCCTGCTGGATTGGTGATGGATCATAAAGTAAATGCCCAACTGCTGACAGCAGGTTATGGCAATGGTCCGGATTGTTAGATAAAGGCGGCAGGTGTGGTTGATTGTTGAGGCGCGGAGGGATATCTTTACTGCCCCCTTTTAGAACAGGGGCCTTAAGAAAACGGATTGGACCAATATTGCAGGGACGCCCATGATAAAAAATCGAAGTATGAAATGAAAAAGAAACCGGATTTAGTGCTATTGCTGTTCATTGTTTTTGGATTGGGTGTTGCGGTGAGCGCGCTTGGCCAGGTTTTAGGCAACCTCTGATCTAGTGTTCGATGCTCTAAAGGCGCTTAGAGTGAGGCCTGCAGCGCACCTTTATCCTCCAGGCATTGAGATTTTCTCTCTCTCAGTGAAGACTTCTTCAAGCGGGACGTCCCACGGGTTTGGCAGAATTTCAGTTTCCTGAATGGAATGCGCCAACCCGATCAGCCTGGGGGCGCGGAAGCCGCGGACTTTATCGGAGAAGGTCTTGTCATAATAGCCTTTACCCATACCGATTCGGTTTCCCTTCCTGTCGAACCCTACCAGGGGTAAGAAAACAAGATTAAGCGATGAGGCTTTTATGCACCGGCGCTTGTCGAACTGCGGCTCAGGCACGCCGAATCTGTTGACCACGAGGTTGGTAAAGCCGGGGACGTATGCCTGGAAGAGCAGTGCGGGGGTGTTAGGCATGGGTTTATCCGGCACCACGGGGAGATAAATCTCTTTACCGGTAGCATGGCACCAGAACATAAACCGGGTTGGGTCAATTTCCCCATCATTCGGCAGATAGAAAGCAATTCGTCTGGCAGTAATTATTGCCAGGTCAGTAGCCAGACGTCTGGCCAGAGCGATGGACGCAGAAAGTTGTTCGCTACGGGTCAGGGAACGACGTTTGTTGCGCAGTTGTTGCCGGAGAGATGGCATGATCTTGCGTCGGATTGGCATAATAACAGTTCCCCAAATTGCCGCTGCCGGATAGGCCCTTGAACCCAGCGGTTCAAGGCGGTGGTCTCTATCTGGCGTTAGGCTTCCCGCTTACGCGGACATGCACATCGGCCAGGATAAAAGGCCTCCTGGGTTTCGCATAAAGGGTCGAGGACATATCGACTGGCAAACAACCCAGGGAACTTACCCAATTATATCTTAGGGAACCTCTGATTAAGAGGATATTTTCGTCAGAACTGTTCTTCAAGAGAAGGAAGAGGCGCACGCAGAGAATTTGTTAACATGCGTTGAGTTAGCAAACTACTGAGTACGACTCTGACGCGGTTATGGCGGAAATAGTGGTGCGGCATACCGACCTTAATCAGACGTTCCCCAGCTTGGATAATTCACGAAAGCGTTTACCGGTAAATGACCTTCTGCGCTGGATCGACGGTTCCCTGGACAGCAGTCGGGCAAAAATGCAGTTGAGTTCCCTAAATTGAAGCAGATTTCAGTCTTGTGAGCGCCTGGTCGAGTTTACCGTTAAGTTGCTGTATTTCACTTCGCTGGCTGCTGACCACATCTGTGGTAATTTGCGTTTGTGACAGGAGATCATTGGCGATATTGAGCGCAGCCATGACTGCTAGGCGGTCCAGGCCAAAAATGTTCGAGGAGGATTTTATTTCCCGCATTTTTTCATCGAGGTATTGGGCAGATTGGTGAAGTGCAGTGACTTCATCTGGCGCGCAACTGATCTGGTAATCCTTATCCATTATCGACACGGTTACGGTTTGTGCATCGCCCATGGCTAGTACTCCAGTGACTTAAGCCGCATGATCATTGCCTCAACCTTGTTCTTTGCCAACTCGTTTTTTTCAAGCAGCCGGGTCCGGTCCTGAGCCCATTTCTCCTGGTCTGAATGCATCACAGCCTGTTTTCGTTCAAGTTCATCGCACATTTGAATCAGTTCGTCTATTTTGGTTTCTAGGTCTTTTAGTTCCAAGGTTTTTTACCGGGATTTATATGATCAAGTAAGCTAACTATAAAGCCAGGATTCCCAGGAGGTCAAACGGTGTCCACCGACGACATTCAATAGGATTCCCTCGGGTAGTTTAGCAGAGGTTCTGGGCGAGATTTCTGAAGAATTAGACAGGATTTCTAGAGTATGATGCCAGGTTCCTGGCGGTGGTACCTTACTCAACTCATGAATAAATTTGATTGTGATGCGATCAGTCAGTTTCTGTCGGCATATGACACGGAGATCGGAGCGCCTGAATTTCATGGCCTGATGACAGGTTATCTATGCGCCAATACCAGTTCGAGCGCCGAAGTGCGGCTGGGGTTGTATCAGGATTGGCTGGAAGCCAGGTTTGATGCCGGTGAGGTCGATGTTCTCGAAAAACTGTGCGTGAATACGCAACAGTCGCTCGATGAATTTTCCGATTTTGATTTTCGTGTACTGGTCCCGAATGATGACTTACCGATTACGACAAGAAGCCTGGCGTTATCACACTGGTGTTCCGGCTTCTTGTCGGGTTTTGGTTCGGCAGGTCGTTATGATGAAGGCAACCTGGCAGAGGAGGTCAGTGAAGCATTGACAGATTTTTCAAAAATCGCAGCGATGGCAAAGGATGTGCCAGACGGCGAGGAGAATGAAGTTGATTTGCTGGAAATTTCAGAATACGTGCGGATCGCGGTTCTGCTGATATTTACAGAATGCGGTGACTCGAAGCCCGTTCATTAAAAACCAACCTTTTTTTGCAAAGAACAGCCGTGGGCGCTGATATGAAAGGAAAGAAAAAACCAAAAATCAGTTTACAGGACTTCGCCCGACGCCGCCGGGAATTGATGGCTTTGATGGAGCCAAACAGTATTGCCATATTACCCAGCGCTGGTCTACTGCCCAGAAATGGCGATGTTGAATACCGGTTTCGACAGGATAGCGACTTTCACTACCTTACCGGCTTCGATGAATACGATTCTGTGTTCGTCTTGATACCCGGCAGGGAGCACGGGGAGGCTATTTTGTTTTGTCGGGAAAGAGATGAAGATCTTGAAAGGTGGCACGGCAAGGTAACAGGTCCGGAACGTGCCATGCAGTTGTACGGTCTCGATGATGCGTTTCCAATCACCGACATCGATGACATTGTTCCAGGTCTGATAGAGGGTAAAAGCAAACTGTACTACGCCATGGGAGTACATGCCGAGTTTGATAACCGGGTAATTGGCTGGGTCAACAGTATTGCTGCTAATAACCGTTCAGGTGCACAACCGCCGGGAGAGTTTGTTCAGCTTGGCCAGTATTTGCATGAGCTGAGGTTATTCAAAAGTTCCCAGGAAATTGAGGTTATGCGCCAGGCAGCGGTGATTACGGGGGAAGCGCACAGCAGAGTCATGTCGGTTACCAGACCCGGCATGTATGAATATCAACTGGAAATGAATCCGAAACAGAATCGAAACATCCTGGAGGATAAAATCAAGTTTCTTGAAGTGTACAAACCGTTTATCAGACACGAGCATATGTCCTTTGAAGAAATAAGTGAGAAAGCAAAATCTTTCCTTGCTTCCAATAAAAAGGTGGTTTTGAAAGATTCCAATGGACAGTGTGGAATTGGAATTAAAATTATCCAAGGTCCGATAGATGTTGAAAAGCTACTGGTGGAATTGAAAAAGACAGGCAATGATATGGTTGAAAGCTACATTGTTCAACATACAGAACTCATGAAACTTTCACCCTCAGGGTTAAATACGGTAAGGATCATTACACAACTGGATAATTCCGATAATATTCATTTTCTTGGTGGAAGACTTAGAATTACGGTAAACTCAGTTGTTGATAATTTGGCTGCCGGAAATATCGCAGCCCCCGTTGACATTGATACAGGTATTGTCTCCGGTCCGGCTGTTTATAGCGATATTACGAAAGAGGACCAGTATTTTCATCCGATAACTGGTGTTGAAATATTGGGTTTTAAAATTCCCTTCTGGAAGGAAATACTTTCGATGACGAAAAGTGCAGCATTGTTAAATACTGATAATCGATCGATAGGTTGGGACGTTGCGGTTACAGATGAGGGTCCCGAACTGCTTGAGGGAAACCATGACTGGTGCAAATTACTTTGGCAATTACCAGCAAAAAGAGGTCTAAAAGAGGAACTTGATAGATTCTTAAGAGTATGAATATATTGATTAACGGTATAGGTGGACCAACATCCCGAAGTGTTGCCAGAACGTTGAATTATTCTGATAACAATTATCAAATAGTTGGCACTGATTGTGACCGCCTTGCCGTCAGCCTCTATCAGAACAAGATTTTCAATGAAACCTTTTTGATCCCCAGGGCCGGTGATATATCCTATTGGGATGCAATTGAAAGGATTATAGAAAAAAAGCAAATCGATATGGCGATCGTTCTTCCTGAATTGGAGGTTCTGGAGTGGGGGCGAAGAGCGGATAGGGGAAAGCTACCTTGCAAATCCCTTATACCATCTTATTCTTTGTCAACGCTGCTCATCGATAAGGCACGAATGACAGAGATACTAACTCCGGGTCATCTGGCGCCTCGATCAATTACAATAGATGCAGGCCTGAGAATAAGTCCGTTGGATGGGATATAGGCATAACCTCAACTGGTCCTGAACTTATCGAAGGGAATCACAATTGGTGCAAATTACTTTTGCAACTGCCCGTTAAGAAAAGGTTGAAGAAGGAGCTTATTAAAAATATATGAAAAAAAAGTTATTGATCCTTGGAGCAGGGGATGTCGGGAAGTTCATTGCATATAATTATGAGCAGTTTGGAATTAGATTTGATTGGATTGGGATCCTTGATGACGATAGTCAGAAAGTAGGACAAAAAGTAAATGGTTTTGAAGTGATTGGTAAAATTAATGATATTGAAAACTATTATGAAGAAGGCCAAAAAGCAGTAGTTGGACTTGCTGATCCTCAAACTAAAATTAAAATTCTTGAAAGTATTTCTGATTACGATTTCGAATTCCCCGCTTTTGTTTCAGATAAAGCTTGGTTATCTAATGGAGTGACCGTTGGGGGAGGAGTAGTTATTTATCCGGGAGTATCAATTAATCATGGCTCGAGAATTGGTGATTTTACTTTGATAAATATGAACTGCGCATTGGGCCATGATGCAGTTCTTGGCAAGCATTGTTTTCTTTCACCGGGAGTAAATCTGGCTGGTTTTACTACGATTGAAGATGGGGTTCTCATGGGAATAGGATCAGCCACAAAGCAAAGTATAACCATTGGTAAACATTCAAAAATAGGAGGACA
>JACZXW010000047.1 GCA_022571415.1 Pseudomonadota bacterium | reverse complement strand
CCCATATCTGGCATGGCGGGTGAAGGTGTGTCATCAACCGCTTCGGTGACCATACACTCGGTGGTAATCATCAAACCTGCAACGGACGCTGCCGCCTGAATCGCAATACGAACCACTTTGGCCGGATCGGGTATACCAAACTCGATCATATCGCCATATTCTCCGATTGCAGCGTTGAAACCATGATTACCCTTCAGTTGCCTGACCTTGTCAACGACAACCGAAGCTTCAGCGCCGGCATTGGCTACAATTTGGCGCATGGGGGCTTCCATCGCCTTGCGGCACAAATTGATACCAACATTCTGATCTTCGTTATCGCCCTTTACGTCTTCAATCTTTTGCAGAGCGCGAATCAAAGCAACCCCACCACCAGGAACAATCCCTTCCTCAACGGCGGCACGGGTAGAGTGCAGCGCATCTTCAACACGCGCTTTCTTCTCTTTCATTTCAATTTCTGAACCGGCACCGACCTTGATCACCGCAACGCCACCGGCCAGCTTGGCAACACGTTCCTGCAGCTTTTCACGGTCATAATCAGATGAAGTTTCCTCAATCTGGGTCCTGATCTGTGCAACCCGTGCCTCAATGTCCTTGGACTCGCCTGCGCCGTCAACAATAGTCGTATTTTCCTTCGTCAGGGTAATACGCTTGGCCTGACCCAGGTCGTCCAGAGTGGCGCCTTCAAGAGAAAGGCCCACTTCTTCAGAAATCACCGTACCGCCAGTGAGAACCGCAATATCCTGCAGCATCTCTTTGCGTCGGTCACCAAATCCTGGCGCCTTAGCCGCAGCAACCTTGACGATACCACGCATGTTGTTGACCACCAGAGTTGCCAGAGCTTCACCTTCGACATCCTCACAGATTACGATCAATGGTTTGCCGGCTTTCGCAACAGATTCAAGAACCGGCAGCATGTCGCGGATATTTGAAATCTTTTTATCGAACAGGAGGACGTATGGTTCTTCCAATTCCGCACTCATGTTGTCCTGGTTGTTAATGAAATAGGGCGAAAGATAACCGCGATCAAACTGCATGCCTTCCACGACTTCCAGTTCATTCTCCAGGCCACTTCCTTCCTCTACGGTGATCACACCTTCTTTTCCAACCTTGTCCATGGCTTCCGCCAGGATGTCACCCACGGAAGCGTCGTTGTTTGCGGACACGCTGGCAACCTGCGCAATGGCCTTGGTGTCGTTACATGGCACGGACATCTTCTCGATTTCCGCTACCGCTGCTATTACCGCCTTGTCGATACCGCGCTTGAGATCCATGGGATTCATGCCGGCAGCGACTGACTTCAAGCCCTCGGTCAGGATCGATTGTGCAAGTACAGTTGCCGTGGTGGTGCCGTCTCCAGCCGCATCAGAAGTCTGCGAAGCTACTTCCTTCAACATCTGGGCACCCATATTTTCAAACTTGTCTTTCAACTCAATTTCTTTTGCAACGGAAACACCGTCTTTAGTCACGGTCGGTGCGCCAAAAGATTTGTCGAGTATCACATTTCTGCCTTTGGGACCCAGTGTCACCTTCACTGCATCGGCGACGATGTTGACGCCAGTCATCATACTTTGTCGCGCTGCATCACCAAATTTAACGTCTTTAGCTGTCATAATTGATAGTCCTTAAAATTTCTTGTCTGTGTAACGTTTCTTATCTCGAACGCTGGCTTATTCAATGACGCCAAACACTTCGCTTTCATTCATGATGAGCAGTTCTTCCCCATCGAGTTTTACTGTGCTTCCTGCGTACTGACCAAACAGGATTTTGTCACCCGCTTTGAGGTCTACTTCCTGTACAGTACCGCTATCGAGCTTTTTGCCAGGTCCAACGGAAATGACTTCACCCTGTGACGGTTTTTCTGCAGCAGAATCAGGAATCACAATGCCTCCTGCTGACTTGGTTTCTTCTTCCGTGCGTCGTACAACCACACGATCTTGCAATGGACGGATACTCATTCTTATCTCCAAATTCTAGTTCAAACAACAGTCGCCCAGGCAAATCTGTTGTCTGGTGTTTATCATTAAACAGCGCTATCTTCCTTCCAAACCCTTTAGAAATGCGGATTTAGTCGTAAAATTAGCACTCTCCTTGAAGGAGTGCTAATGATAGGGATTCATTTAGCAGAGTCAAGGTGAGACTGCTAAAAAGAGTAGAATTTACATCCTTTTTACCTTTTCCCCACGAAGCCGGTATCGGAAACACCAAATGGCAGACAGCATTGAGAAAACCAGGGACCAGGTATGGCAAATCGTCAATGCCATCCCCTGTGGTCAGGTCTGTACCTACGGACAGGTGGCTAACCTGGCGGGGATGCCGCAACAGTCACGGTTGGTGGGTCGCATTCTCGCCCGCCTGCCGAAAGGGACCCGATTGCCCTGGCATCGGGTCATTAATTCCCAAGGAAAATTATCCAACCCCAATCCTGAAAGACAAAGAGAGCGCTTGGAAAAAGAAGGCGTTATCTTCATCAACGGGCAGATCAGCCTCAAGACTTATCGCTGGGATCCTTAGATTTTTTCTTAAACAATCACTGCGAATAGAGAACCTGGGGATTCTCTACTCGCTCCTACTATTTCGAGAATCACCGTTCCAAGGACCTGAGGACGACTCCCGAGACATCAGGAACCAAACCAACAAGATCGCGGGAATTCCAATGACAGCAGCGAATACAAAAAATTCGAAGTAACCATAACCATCAACTATCAGGCCTGAGAAGCCGCTGATAAATTTACCGGGCAGCGTCATGAGTGAGCTGAACAAGGCGTACTGGGTGGCCGTATAGGCGCGATTGGTCAGGCTGGACAGATAGGCGATGAATGCGGTTGCAGCGAAGCCGCCGCTGATATTATCAGCACTGATGACAACTGCCAGATATTCGACCCTTGGTTCCATGGATGATAGCCCAGCAAAAAACAAGTTGGTTACTGCCACGGCAATGGCCCCGATCAGGAGGGGTCTGAATATCCCCCACTTGACCACCAGCACCCCACAAACTGCCGATCCCGTTATGGTCATAAAAAAGCCGAAAATTTTGGCGACGTTGGCTATCTCAATTTTGCTGTAACCCATATCCAAATAGAAAGGATTGGCCATAATCCCCATTGCAATATCGCTTAAACGAAACACGGCAATAAACAGGAGAATAATCAGGGCAAACCTGCCATTACGTTCAAAGAATTCCAGGAAAGGGGCTGCCACGGCGCCAATGAACCAGGCCTCGACCCGTTGCAGGCGGCTTAAATTCTCCTGCCCCCTGATGAGCAGTCCCACCACCCGCTCCTCGGTTGAAGTATCCGCCCGGGATTCATCTTTTTCTGGTTCCGAAAGCAGCAGTACAGTGACAACACCCACGCCCACCAGCATCGCCATGACAA
Organism: Pseudomonadota bacterium; assembly: GCA_022571415.1. GTDB lineage: Bacteria > Pseudomonadota > Gammaproteobacteria > Pseudomonadales > Azotimanducaceae. Next base: position 15,658 of record JACZXW010000047.1, on the reverse strand, counting down.
CATAGGCCGCCTGCCAGTTTAAGTATTCTGCCAGGTAGAGAGCACCCGCTCCGGCCACCAGCAACGCGACCCGGTACCCAAAGACGTAACTTGCGGACATGGCACCCTGATACTCATCAATCACCGCCTCAATACGATAAGCATCGATGGCAATGTCCTGGGTCGCTGAGGAAAAGGCGACGAGCAGCGCGCACAGGGAAAGTAGCACCAGGTCACCGGCACCGATCAACGACATGGCCAGCAACCCGCTTGCAATACCCAATTGTGCCGACAGCATCCATCCGCGCCGCTGACCCAATCGGGTGGTCACCTGCGGAATAGGCAGCCTGTCAACCACGGGCGCCCAGAAGACTTTAATCGAATAGGTGATGCCGACCCAGGCGAAAAAACCGATCGCGCTTTTACTGACTCCCTCGTCACGCAGCCAGGCTGTCAGCGTCGAAAAAACAAGCAGGTAAGGTAAGCCCGCGGAAAACCCAAGAAAAGCCATCGCGATGACCCTGGGTTTCGAATAGATGACAACTGCGTCGCGCCAGCTTACCTCTACCGGGGAATGTTCTGACACTACCTACTAATCACGAAAATTTTCGAATTGCAGTGGTGTTTCAATATCGGATTCCTTCAGCAGGGCAATGATCTTCTGCAGGTCATCTCGTTTTTTGCCGGTAACCCGTACCTTCTCTCCCTGGATGGCGGCTTGAACCTTCATTTTCTGCTCCTTGACCATTTTGACAATCTTTTTTGCCAACAGGGTATCGATACCCTGCTTGATCAATACCACCTGGTGCAGCAATTTACCGCTGTGTTCAGGATCCCTAATCTCCATGACACCAGCATCTACGGATCGTTTTATCAATTTGGATCGCAGGACATCCAGCATCTGTTCGAGCTGTATGTCGGCTTCAGCCGTCAGTTTCACTTCACTGTCATTTCGTTCAAAGCGTGCCTCGACTCCCCTGAAGTCAAAACGTGTACCAATTTCTCGATTCGCCTGATCAACAGCATTGCTGACTTCCTGCAAGTCTACTTCTGAGACTACATCGAATGAGCCCATGTGGGTTTACCTCTTAATAGTTTATTAACCTAGGGAACGTCTGATTAAGGTCGGTATGCCGCACCACTATTTGCGCCATAACAGCGTCAGAGTCGTACTCAAAAATTTGTTAACTTACAGCATGTTAACAAGTTTTCTCCGTGCGCCTCTTCCTTCTCTTGCAGAACAGTTTTGACGAAAATATCCTGTTAATCAGACGCTCCCTAGATCTCCTGTTATGATCATAACAAACTCACCACCACCGCCTAATCCGATCTCGAATGAACATGCCTGACTTTCCGATAGTTGTTGTCAAAGGAGAGGACTCGATCCTGGATTTCTTCGATCAGGAACTGACAAAATTTACAAACCACCGGGTCTGTCATTGTGCGGTTAACGCACTGCAGGTTCTTGAAGATGAACCAGCCAGCGTGGTCATCACTGAAGTGGATGTTGGAGACATGACCGGTATCGAACTGGCGGAAGCCATACGTGATATCGATTCGGAAAGCGGCCGCTACACCTATGTGATACTGATCGGCGCCGTCAATCGCTGCCTGGTGGAAAGCGACGTTTTTCTCGCAAATATCGACATGATTACAGGCACCAAGCGTGCGGACATTCTGAAGCATCTTGTCCTTGCCGGCGGCAGGATTTCAAAACAGCTAACGTCACTCATGGCATCCCAAGTTTCCCTGCAAGCGCTTTGCGACGATCTGAGCAAAGGACAACTACTTGATCCGCTGACAGGACTCGGTAACAGGAATCTGGCCATACAGAGCCTGCACGATTCCATTCGCCAGATAGAATCCCGGGGCGGGGCGGTCTGTTTCATGATAATTTCGATCCAGAATTATGAATCAGTGAAAGAATCTTATGACATAACAATTGCTGAAGAATTGGTGGTATCAGTTTCCGAAAGAATTCAGGCACTGATCCGGCCACTGGATGTGCTTACCTACTACGCACCTGGCCAGTTTGCACTGATCCTGATGCAGCCCAGCATCGAACAATGTACCGCGGAATGTTATCTGCGAATCTATGAAGGTGTGAAACTTAAAACCTACTCCACATCCGCGGGATATCAGCCGGTTGAAATCGCCATGAGCATTTGTGCTGGCGCTGCCGAATCCGGACCACCTAACGAGGATGTTATGATTACCACGGCGATTGAAAACCTGGATGCTTCCTACACGAATGACTGCATCATGGTGGAACACATTTCCTGATTGCTGGTTTTTAGCCATTTTATATTCAGCGGTTTTCTATTAAGAACATGGGAAAAAGACTTTCAAAAATCTACACGAAGACCGGTGACCAGGGCGAAACTGGTTTAGGTGACGGCAATCGCGTTAGCAAAACGCATCCACGTATTGAAGCCATAGGTGCAGTGGATGAGTTGAACAGTATTCTCGGTGTACTGATCGAGGAAATACGCAATATCGGCAGCGAAGACCTGGCACCCATCGATGCATTTCTTCATCATTGCCAGCACCGGGTTTTCGACCTGGGCGGGGAACTGTCCATTCCCGGATTCGAAATTATCACCCCGGAACATGTGCAGGCCATTGAGGTCGCGCTGGATGACCTTAACCGCCATCTCGAGCCCCTGGAAAATTTTATCTTGCCCGGTGGTTCCCTGCTGGTTGCCCAATGCCACATGGCCAGAAGTATCTGCCGGCGAGCGGAAAGACAAACAGTGGCGCTTGGCCAGGCGGAAACTTTAAACGCCTGTTCACTGCAGTTTCTGAATCGACTTTCTGATTATCTGTTTGTTGCAGCACGGTCCTGTGCACGCTTAACAGGTATTGAGGAAGTGCTCTGGAAAAAAGACTAGGACCCGGCTGAGCCTGCAGGTAAAAGAAACCTTCGCCCAACTACATCAGAATTCGTCGCAGGTCAGACAGCACCAGGGACAGGTAGCTGGTAAACCTGGCGGCTTCTGCCCCATCAATCGCGCGATGATCATAGGATAACGATAGCGGCAACATGGTCCGGGGCAAAAATTCGTCGCCGTTATGCACCGGCGTTACCTTTGAACGTGAAACACCGAGAATAGCTACCTCCGGTGCATTAACAATCGGTGTGAACGCGGTGCCACCAATACCGCCCAAACTGGAAATGGTAAAGGTCGCACCCTGCATGGCATCCATGGGTAGCTTCTTCTCCCGCGCAAGGCCCGCGAGGTTTGCTGCCTCCTGCGCCAGTGCAATCACACCCTTCTTGTCAGCATCCTTGAGGACGGGCACCACAAGTCCTTCACTCGTTTCCACCGCGATACCGATGTTGTAATACTTTTTGAGGATCAGGTGGTCATAAGCCGGATCGATTGAAGCGTTAAATTGAGGATACTTAATCAGCGCGGCAACCGACGCCTTGATCAGGAAAGCCAAAGGAGTAACCTTGATTCCATCCCTGGCCAATTCCTCATTCTGCTGCTTGCGGAAAATTTCCAGCTCGGTGATATCCGCTTCATCAAACTGTGTAACGTGGGGGACATTCAGCCAGCTTCGATGCAGGTTGCGGGCGCTGGCTTTTCGAATCCTGGACAGTGGTTTGAGTTCCACCTCACCGAACTTCGAAAAATCCACCAGTGGAATCACCGGGATCCCCGTACCTGCCGCTCCATGCTTCTCCTGTAAACTCCTCTTTACATATTGCTTGATGTCTTCCTTGAGTATGCGCCCGTACTTTCCCGTACCCGCCAATTCGGAAAGATGCACACCGTATTCCCTGGCTTGTTTGCGAACTGCCGGACCCGCGTGAACCTTGAGATCCTGATCTTCCGGGCCTGCAGGTGTTACAACCGCAGCCTTAACCCGTTCAGCTATTTCCAGGGTCGCGGACTCCACCTGTCCATCTACCGCTTCAGCCGCGGGAGCAGGAGCAGATCCGGGCAAGGTTTCGTCGCGTGACGCCTCGTCAGGACGCATTCCGCGAACAGATTTTTTTTTCGTTTCCTTTATCGTTTCCGTTTTTTCGGATTCACCAGAAACAGAATCCAGTTCCAGGATCAGGTCGCCCTCATCTACCGTGTCACCAGATTTGACGGCGATGGCAGTGACCACACCGGCAAAAGGTGATGGAATCTCCATGCTGGCTTTGTCAGATTCCAGCACCACGAGAGAATCGTCCGCCTCCACCCTGTCGCCAACGGATACGAGAACTTCAACCACCTCAATGTTCTCTGCCTCGCCAACATCAGGTACGAGTACTTTTTGGCTCATGCTAGGCTCGGGTCAGGTTTATCGGGGTCAATGTTGAATTGATCAAGTGCCTTTTTCACGACTGTACTATCAATGATATTTTCCCTGACCAGGGAATTCAATGCAGCGACAACGATAAAGTATCGATCAACTTCAAAAAAATGGCGTAGCCGATCCCTTGTGTCGCTGCGGCCAAAACCATCGGTACCAAGAACCGTGTAACGGGCGTTGATAAACTCACGTACCTGATCGGCATAATTTTTAACATAGTCGGTGGCCGCAATCACGGGACCGCGAGCATCGACAAGGCATTGTTCAATGTAACACTGCCTGGGTTCCTCTTCCGGATGGAGCATGTTCCACCGGGATACCGAATCACCTTCTCGTTTCAGTTCATTAAAACTCGTCACGCTCCATATATCCGCATGGACATCAAAATCCTTGAGCAAGCTCGCCGCAGCGATCACTTCCCTGAGGATGGTGCCTGATCCCAGTAGCTGCACAACTTTCTTGGAATTTTTAACCGAACCTTTTTTAAGCAGATACATCCCTTTGATGATGCCTTCTTCACAACCTTTGGGCATTTCAGGCTGCCTGTAATTTTCGTTCATTATGGTGATGTAGAAGTACCTGGGCAGCTTCTCGACGAACATGACATCAAGCCCATGATGAATGATGACTGCCAGCTCATAGGCGAAAGTCGGGTCGTAGGAAATACAATTCGGCACGGTCCCGGCAAGTATATGGCTGTGCCCATCCTGGTGTTGCAGCCCCTCCCCATTTAGTGTGGTTCGACCGGATGTCCCGCCCAGCAAAAAGCCCCTGGCCTGAAGATCTCCGGCTGCCCAGCATAAATCGCCAATTCTCTGAAATCCAAACATCGAATAGAAGATATAGAAGGGTACCAGTGCAAAAGAATGGTTGGAATACGAAGTGGCTGCCGCCAACCAGGCAGCAAAGGCGCCACCTTCATTGATGCCCTCTTCCAAGACCTGGCCGTCCTTGTCTTCCCGATAGGACATAATCTGTTCTGAATCCGTAGGTTCATATAACTGCCCTACCGACGAATAAATACCTAGCTGCCGAAACATGCCTTCCATTCCAAATGTTCGGGCTTCATCAGGCACAATCGGCACGATCAGCTCGCCGATATTTTTATCCTTGATCAGGGCGGAGAGAATCCTTACGAAGGCCATCGTGGTGGATATTTCTCGATCACCCGATCCTTTCAGCAAGGAATTCAGAATTTTGATCGCGGGTATCTTTAAAGACTCAAACTCGGAAATTCGCTGCGGCATGAAACCACCAAGGGCCGCTCTTCGTTCTTTCAGATAGCGAATTTCAGTCGATTCTTCAGGCGGACGGAAATAAGGAACCGTTTCAAGATCAGCATCCGACAATGGAATATCAAACCTGTCCCTGAATTTCTTCAAAGCATTCAGGTCCAGCTTTTTAACCGAATGGGTATAGTTCTGGGCTTCACCGGCAAGTCCCAGACCATAGCCTTTCACGGTTTTAGCAAGAATGACGGTGGGTTGTCCTTTATGGCTGGTGGCGGCTGCATATGCAGCATAAACCTTGTAGGGGTCATGACCACCACGATTCAGTTTGTATATATTTTCATCGGTCAAATCCTCCACTATTTTCAGTAGCTCAGGATATTTCCCAAAAAAATGTTTCCGTGTATAGCCACCGTCCCGGCTCTTGTAGTTCTGGTATTCACCATCAACAGCCTCGTCCATTCTCTGTTGCAGCAACCCGAATTCATCCTTTTCAAATAAAGGATCCCATTGCCGACCCCAGATAACCTTAATCACGTTCCAGCCCGCGCCCCGGAAAATGCCTTCGAGTTCCTGGATGATTTTCCCATTTCCTCTAACAGGTCCATCGAGACGCTGCAGGTTACAATTAACCACGAAAATCAGGTTATCCAGATGCTCTCTGCCCGCAAGTCCAATCGCCCCCAGGGATTCCGGTTCATCCATTTCGCCATCGCCGGTAAAACACCAGACTTTACGATCACCAGAATCAACGAGCCCCCGGAAACCGAGATACTTCATGATGTGCGCCTGATAGATTGCCTGCAGGGGACCAAGCCCCATGGAAACCGTTGGGAACTGCCAATAGTCTGGCATCAACCAGGGATGGGGATAGGATGACAATCCGTCGCCGTCCACTTCCTGCCGGAATTTATCCAACTGCTCTTCCGTTAAGTTTCCTTCCAGGTAAGACCGTGCATAAATTCCCGGGGCACTATGACCCTGAAAATACAACAGGTCACCCGGTCCTTCGGCGGTTGACGCCCTGAAGAAATAGTTGAACCCGACATCGTACAAGGTTGCGCTGGACTGGAAACTTGATATATGCCCACCCAGGGTTGCATCCTTCATATTTGCACGCATCACCATCGCCATGGCATTCCAGCGGATCAGCGAGCGTATACTTCGCTCCAGGAACAGGTCACCCGGCATCCGCGCTTCCTTGGCGACCGGGATAGTATTTCGGTAAGGCGTGTTTAGTGCATAGGGGAGTTGCGCGCCTGTTTCAGTGACCTCGACAGACAGTTTCTGCAGGATGAATTGTGCTCGCTCGACGCCTCCCGTTTCCAGCACCGAATTGATGGCCTCAATCCAGTCCTCGGTCTCGACGGGATCTTTATCGACAAACGTTTCGCTTCCCAAGCCTGATCTCCTTTCCCTTCGGTCAACTATAACTTACCTAACGGCTATGTTTCACCAAGAGGCGATTTAACTAACGATGGATTAACTCACAAAGTTGCTCAATACCCGTCAACATTCTCAGCGAAGGGCGAGAAATCAACCCCGGGTCTATCCAGCGCAGTTTTTCACCGAATCCGGCATAACCTGCCCATTTCTTCTCCCAGGGAGAGACAGATCCTTTGTTCGGTCTGCTAATGATAATAATATCCGGATTGGTCATCACAATACTCTCCTTTGACACAAGAGGAACGGCGATAGTTTCTTCAGCAAAAACGTTCTCTCCATTACAGATTTCAATAGCCTGACCGATCAGATGGTGTTTGTTAACCGTGTAGAGATCCTGATCGGATATCTGGAAGAACACACGTACCGGCGGTAATTGAGCATTGGCTTCTTGCAGCCCTGCGATTCGAATTTGCAATTGTTGTTGCAGGAGCTGGCCTCTTTCTCTCTTTCCCACCAGTTCAGCCATCGCCACTATTGTTCTGCCGATACCACTGATCGTCTTCGCTTCATTTATGTAGATGGCGTATCCCAGCTTGCGAAGCCGCTCAAGCGCCCTGTTCGCACCACCGGTGGACCAGGCGAATATGATGTCCGGTTGCAGGTCGACCACAGTTTCTACATTGACTGAGAACGCATCTCCAATCACCGGGATATCCAGCGCGCCGCGTGGATAATCGGAATACCGTGAGGTACCGACAAGCTGTTCACCAACTTCAAGGCTAAACAGCAGTTCCGTCAAATGAGGGGCCAATGAAATAATTCTTTTTGCAGGCGCCGCAATTTGCACGATGTTCTGCAGATCATCCCGCACTGAAATTTCACCTGTGGATTGAGCGGCAAACATGGAGAACAACAGGAAGACACAAACCGGGCGCACCGGTGACGAGTTCATGGAACCTGAATTCCCTATAGCCCGGCGATGGTCAGTATGGCAGCAAGACCCACCCAGCCCCACAATGATCTTTCCAGCAGGTCTTTCAGATTACCGAGTTCAGCTTCCCCTTCTGCGACGAAATCCTCAATATCCGCGCATTCCGCCAGGCCGCCAGCAGATTCTACCGCCTCATGAAGCATCGTCACCGCCGGGTTTTCCACGTCAGCCAGAGAATCCAGCAGCAGCTGCCAGGTGCGTCCGAACTCTCCCAGCAGTGCAAACAAAAAGACGGTAAATCTCGCTGGAATCCACTCCATCCAGAACAGAACCAGCTCCAACAGGTCAACTTCAGTATCGTCCTCATCAACCTGTTCAAGGTATCGCTGGCAAAGCAAGAACAAAAGAGCTCCGGCCGGACCCAGTATCAGAAACCAGAACAAGGTCGGAACCAGACTCTGAAACATCTCGTAAGTGATGTCACTTCGAAAATTGGAGTGGGTTTGCTGCACCTGCTCCAGTTCATCGTCTTTTTTCAGGCTTCGCAGCCATAGAACCTGATCGTCAAATGCTCTGTTCAGATCAACTAATTCAATGCAATACAGAATCACCACCAAGGACAATGCTAACCAGAATAATCCGAGAAACCATCCCGCCAGCTCCCAGGACAATAGCAGCAACAGCAACACAGGAAGCACGACACTCAGCAGCACCTTGAGATTCCCTGCGGCGACCCGTCCGGACACCCACGAGAACCAGGAATCGACCTGAAACTGCTCGCGCAAGGGGTTAGGGCCTGTCCAGTTACGGTGGAAGATGACCAGGATTAAGACGGAGAGGAATTTCATGGCATAACGATGACAGTAACAATGAGGGAATCAATTCTAAACGGTGCGTAGCATTTTGCGAAATTTATCCCAATCAAAAAAAGGACCCGGGTCGGTCTTCCGTCCAGGGGCAATTTCCGAGTGCCCGACGATGTCATGTTCAGGTATCTTGTAGCGAGATATCAGCAATCGGCAGACTTCTGCCAGGACCTGGTATTGAATAGTCTGAAAAGCCGAGTCATCAGTGCCTTCAAGTTCAATACCCACCGAAAAATCGTTGCAGTCCGAACGATCCCTGAACACCGACTCCCCTGCATGCCACGCTCTTTTGTCGAAAGGTACAAACTGGATGACCGAGCCATCCCGGTGAATCAACAAGTGGCTCGACACCCGCGAGTCGCCGAGGTCACCAAAATCTTCATGGTCGGTTACCTCCAGCTGGTTGCAAAACAGGCGCTCCACAAAACGGTTGCCGAAGTGACCCGCCGGTAAACTGATGTTGTGGATAACAATTAAGCTGATTTCACCATCGGCGCGAGCATCCGCGTTGGGGCAATCTATCTGTTCCACGCTATCAAGCTTGTGCCCTTTTATCTTCATCGCCTGTGTGCCGATCAATATCCCAGGGCCTGATGATAGCATCGCCATGGCAGACACACTTGCAGCGCCGGTCAAATGTTATCATTGCAGCAGTTCTCACCGGCAAGGTTTCATGGATACATCAAAAATTGGTCAAGGTATGTTTGCCATGGCGTTTATCCTGGGCATTGCCATGCTGACGGTTTTTTTTGGCGGGATCGAGGAACATAAGCGGAACCCCAACCAGAATCCCGAGTCCATCATGCTGGCCCAATCTGTAGAGGTCAGGTTGAAACGCAATCGCCAGGGCCATTACGTTGTCACGGGCGCAATCAATAATCGTCCCGTTGAAATGCTGTTGGATACCGGAGCAACAGATGTCGTCATCCCCGAAGCACTGGCCGATAAATTGCAACTGAGACGCGGCCGGTCCATGCGGGCAATGACCGCCAACGGACCAGTGACCGTCTATGAAACCTACATAGATCAGCTCAGCATCGGTGACATTTTGCTGTTTAATGTCCGGGCAAGCATTAACCCGGCCATGTCATCCCCGGCGGTCCTGCTGGGAATGAGCGCCCTGGGACAGATTGAATTCGTACAATCCGGAGACTCACTTACCTTGAGGCAAAATAATTCCCGTCTATGAGCATCGACTATTTTGAAACCCTCTCTGAAACGGTGGCGACCGCCATTGATGAGGACCTTAAAGGCACGGATATCACTGCAGAACTGATCGACATCGCGAAGTCCGCAACCGCTGAAGTCATCACGCGCAAGCGGGCTGTCATCGCCGGCAGACCCTGGGTCGATGAAGTCTTCAGGCAGATGGATAAAGCAGTGGTCCTTGACTGGAAAGTCAGCGAGGGTGATCTCGTCGATCCGGGAACATTGCTGTTTACCGCATCCGGACGCGCCAGAAGCCTGCTTAGCGCAGAAAGGACTGCGCTCAATTTTTTACAATTGCTCTCAGGCACGGCCACCAGGACTCGTCATTATGTAGATCTCGTCAGACATACCCCTGTCCGTCTGCTCGACACCCGCAAGACCATCCCGGGATTGCGGCTGGCGCAGAAATACGCCGTAAAAACAGCAGGCGGGCACAATCATCGAATCGGTCTTTTTGATGCCTACCTGATCAAGGAAAACCACATAAGTGCCGTCGGTTCTATCGCCGCAGCAGTAGAAAGGGCACGGATACTCTCGCCAGATTCCCGGGTGGAAGTCGAGGTGGAAAATCTCGACGAACTCAGGTTGGCAATTGACGCCGGGGCCGATTGGATATTGCTGGACAACTTCACCCACACCGACCTGCTCGAGGCAGTGGCGTCGACAAACAAGAACATTAAGCTTGAAGCGTCCGGGGGAATTGAGCAGGATTCTGATCTTGTCAGGATCGCGGAAACCGGAATCGACTATATATCAATCGGCGCCTTGACCAAACATTGTGAGGCAGCAGATTTGTCAATGCGTTTTAAATAGAAAACTCAGGAGTTTTAATGTCACGATATCGAGCTTCTCTATACCACTTTCTCGCCAGCCTTTCGGTCTTCTTTGTTCTCGCGTATCTCGTGCTGTTTCAGTGGTATCCCGACTTCTTCTACAGCATCGATGGCGGCTGGGAGGCATGCGCATCATCATTGGCGTTGACCTGATCCTGGGACCGCTGCTCACACTGATTGTTTTTAGATCAGGCAAACCAGGTCTCGAGTTTGATCTGAGCACTATTGTCACACTGCAGGTTGTTTGTCTTGCCGCCGGCCTGTACATCGTCTATTCGGAACGGCCTATTTTCTTTATTTATTATGACAAGCATTTCTACAGCTCCAGTGCCGATACCTATACCCGATATGGTGTGCCTGCCCCGGATCCGCATAAATTTACGGATGTAATGCCCGCCAAGGTGGTGTCCCTTCTGCCGGAAAATCCAATTGAGGAAGCTGGTTTCAGACGAATCCTTTTCCAGGATGGGATCCCTGCCTGGGTGTACCAGCCCACCTACAGCAATCTTCAGGATCATATGGATGTGGTCATTGAGGAAGGCCCCAGCGAAGATGAGCTGCGGGACCGGGACGAAAAGGGCAACCTTGATCGCTGGCTTGAGCAGAACGGCGGCACCTTCGGCGACTTTGCATTTTTCCCCATACATTCAAGGTATAGGGATGCGTTCCTGGGTATCAGGAAATCGGATCAATCGTTTGTAGGGATAGTTGAGATACCACCGCCGTTATAAAACCACATTGAACCTCGAAAGCGCGCTGCCTGATCATGGTACCGTCAGATTTGCATGGCTCCTCGCGGATGAAGGATGCGTAATTTTATTCTGACTCCAAACATAAAAACTCATTGTGGTTAGCAGCAACAATGTTTCATAATTTTACTCCGACCCTAAAATACGAAGTTATTGAGAACAAGACCATGCCGATCCGAACAGACCCAGCCACCGGTTTAAAAATATTCAACACTCGCGCCGCCATGACAACTGGAAAGATCACCGGGAAAGGCTACTCGGTCATAAAAGACGAGTCGTTAAAGACGCTTCCGCCGCCACCAGCCGGGGCGGTGTTCAACGCTGAGGAACAGGCCAGATATCGCGAGTTCAAAGAAGCCAGAAGAGGGGCTGCTGACTACATGGCGCTGGAAGGAGAATTTAGCAAGTACCTTGAGGATGTGTACTCGGCGGATCCTGTTCCGAGAGAGGCGCTGACCGATGAATGTGAAATTCTAGTCGTCGGCGCTGGCTTTGCCGGTCTCCTGTTGTGGTACAAGCTGCGCGAAGCCGGATTTAATGACGTGCGATTCTGCGAGAAAGGCGGCGATGTTGGCGGCACCTGGTACTGGAACCGCTATCCAGGCATCGCCTGCGATGTTGAGTCCTACAGCTATCTGCCACTACTTGAGGAGATGCAATATATTCCGACGATGAAGTTCGCCGGGGGATTCGAAATCATGGAATATTGCCAGGCCATGGCAAAGAAATTCGATTTCTACGACCACTGCCTCTTTCATACGACGGTTGAAAAGACAGAATGGGACGAAACAACTGGAAGGTGGACTGTCGTGACTGACCGTGGCGACAAAATGCGCGCAAGATTTGTGGTCCTCGCCAACGGTATTCTGACGACTCCGAAACTGGCCAGGATCAAGGGCATGGAAACCTTCAAAGGCGATGCATTCCACACCTCCCGATGGGATTACAACATCGATCTGAAAGGCAAAACCGTGGGCATTATCGGCACGGGAGCCACCGCGGTGCAGGCTATCCCGGAGCTGGCGAAAATTGTGAAAGAACTGTACGTCTTTCAACGCACACCGTCCTCCATCGATGTGCGTGATCAGCGCGAGACGACCGAGGAGGAGATTAAAACCTGGGCACAGGAACCCGGCTGGGCCAAAGCCAGGCGAGCCAGGTTCGCCAGAATTTCAGCGGGCCGAACCGCAATGAAAGCGAACGACGATTACCTGTCCGGCAAGATCGAAGATTTCAAAGTGCGAAAAAAACACGCCAGGGAATTGTCACCAGCGGAGCTGATCGAGAAACAGCTGGAAACCAACTTCCGCATCATGGAGCAGATCCGCGCCAGGGTGGATGCTATCGTCAAGGATCCAAAAACCGCGGCCGCGCTGAAACCCTATTATCCTTATGGCTGCAAACGACCTACATTTCACGACGAGTACCTGCCGGTGTTTAACATGCCTCATGTGACTCTGGTTGACACCGCGCCCCGCGGCGTGAGCAAAATCAATGAGAATGGAATTGTACATGACGGTACGGAATATCCACTGGATGTGCTGATTTATGCGACAGGATTCGAGTGGATGGCAACATCAACCTTCAACATGATCATCGGTCGTGATGGGCGATCCCTGAACCAAAAGTGGCAATCGGAAGGAACAAAGACTTTTCTCGGCCTGCACAGTCAGGGCTTCCCAAATCTGTTTATCGTCTCCGGTCCTCAGGGTGGCGGCGGCAGCTTCAATTTTACAAACGCCATCGAGGAACACGGTGACTACATTGTGTGGATGCTAACAACAATGCGGCAGCGTGGTACCCTAGTTGTCGACATCAGGAAAGAAACGGAAGACGAGTACGCGGAACACTGCCGCACTGCGGACATCAACACTCGCCCCTTGCGCGATTGTATTTCCTACTACAATGGCCATGGAGAGGCAGACCCCGGGAGCCTGGCTTACTACGGCGGCGGCCAATGGCACAAATACCGGGTCGCCGCGCAGAAGACACTCGAGCCCTATATTTTTGAGTCCGCAGTCGATAGGTCAGAGTAAAATCTCCTTGCGACGAAGCAGTAAAGTTCCTAATTTTACTCCGACCCCAAATATTGATTGTCATACACCCTGATGGGATTTGTTATGCTGAATTGGCTGATTGTCATGATGCTTGCCATACCGACACAGGCTATTGCCACGGAATATCTCGTGATTTTCGGTGAAATTAAGAGGCAGCCTAATGGCAATGTAAAAATTACCAGTACTGACCGAATTCCGCTCAAAAGCAAAGAGACCGGCTTTGAATTTGGAGTGTACATTGAAGCGACTACAGGTTCGGGGTTTTCCGGATATGTAGAATATCTGTTACCAGCTCCCGCTGGCGGCATCTCAGGTTCTCTGTATGCGACGGATCAGTACAATCGCGTGATACGCAATCCATTCACTTCAAGATCTAACAAATGGCTTGGCAACATTTTTTTTCACCAAGGTGATCCTGCCGGTATCTGGTTCGTCGATGTTTACATTGACGCTAACAAGGTCTTTCATCAGAAATTTCATGTGTTGCAGCAGAAAGTTTTGGGGTCAGAGTCAGGTGCCAGAGTAAATCACTGCTCTGATTTAGCGTCGCCTGCGAGTTTCTGAACCTGGCTTCGGAATTTCTCTGTACCAAGAACCAAACCGGTATTGGCACAATGGCGGATCTTTGCGATCACCCCCGCATTCAAATTTTCTCTCATCAGTTCGCGATACTTTTTTTGTCTTGAGATGCCATCGTTGCCGAGCGATAGATAGAGCGAATGTGGAGTCCACATCGCAATATCTCTGCCAAAGCCATGCGCAGTATAGCTAGACCAACGGTAGTCACCTGGATCCTTCACCATCCCTGCCCGTACAGGATTCAATTCAATATAGTGTAAGCAGGTGAGCAGGTAGTCTTGCGCCTGGACAAGGCTTGATCTAAAACGACCTTCAAAAAGAGTACCACTTCGCGCGTAGGTATAATTGAAATAACCAACATACAAACGTCCGATGTCCTGCATGAGTTTCGAAATTGCTTTGTCACAACTCGGTGTCAGCAATAGATGCACATGATTCGTCATAAAAACCCAGCCGTGTATTGATACCTCATACTTCTTGGCGGCTTCTTCTAACCAATGAGCGTAGGCGGCGATGTCAGCATTCGATGTGAAACATATCTGACGGTTGTTGCCACGCTGGATGATGTGGACCGGAATGTTAGGTGGACAAAATCTAGGCTTTCTCGGCATGGATGGTTGGGCACTTGAATATTCAGATCATGCTAAATCATTGTTGCTAGAATCAACTAGGCACAATCGCCCTGTTTACTGGCAGATATGCACCAGCCGCACCTTGGTTTTACTCTGGCACCTGACTCTGACCCCATGACTTATGTTGAATTGCACACAAAACTGACCCTGTACCTGTGGTTTACCCTAGGGTTGCATAAATTCCGCGGTCCAGCAGACTTAAACGCAGCTTTTGTTCATGAGCGTCGCGAGAATAAACTGGAGAATTATTCTCTTAACGGAGAAGCGGGAAAGCCCGATTCCATCAGAAGCAAGACACCCTAGACACTACAATCTGTGTCAAAATAGATTGTTACAGCGAATACCGCTATCCTCACTGCACCTGGATCGACCTGGTCAAAACAATAATGTTTGATGCCTTGATTCACAGAACTCTCAGTGGCGGCATTCCGCTCATGTTGTTGTTCGCCGGTATTGTCGCTGGCTATTTGGCGTTGAAGTTCACTCCCAGGGAAGAAGAGCCGCAAATCGTAGTGCCAGTGATTTCCGTACTGGTGACGGCGCCAGGGCTGGGTGCTGCACAGGTCGAGCGTCAGGTAACTACACCGTTAGAGAAGTTGTTAGCGCAGATCCAGGGTGTCGAACATATCTACTCTATCTCCCGGACCTCTTCAGCAGAGGTCACCCTTAGATTTTTTGTCGGCGAAAATAGAGAAAATGCTCTACTTAATACTTACAACAAACTACATTCCAACCGTGATCAAATACCGCAGATTGTCAGTGCCTGGGACGTAAAGCCAAGAGAAGTGGACGATATTCCAATTGTACTTCTGGGTCTCTGGAGTAAGGATGCGTCGCGTTATTCAGATTATGAATTAAGGCGCGTCGCCGATGAAATTGCAACCTTCCTTAAACGTA
>JACZXW010000046.1:2362-19158 GCA_022571415.1 Pseudomonadota bacterium | reverse complement strand
GGTGGGGACATTTTCTCGCAGGTATTACCTGGATAGGGTTGTTGTATTACTTTAACTTCATTCAGGGAGAATATTTTAAGGAAGCAGAGGACGCGCATCGTTCCGGCGCTATCCAAAAACTTGTGCCCAGGGCATTGTGGTGGTTTCGCTGGGCTGCCATGTTTACGTTTCTGACCGGTGTCATCCTGCTGGCGTATCGGCACCAGGGGCTCACCTATGACATAACTATTGGGGCGATTTTAGGCACGTTAATGTTCCTTAATGTCTGGGGCATCATCTGGCCAAACCAGAAAATTGTCATCGCATCCGCAACCCAGGTTGCACAAGGCGGTGATGCCTTGCCGGAAGCTGCGGCAGCGGCTCCGAAAGCGGCGCTGGCATCGAGAACCAATACGCTGTTTTCTTTTCCCATGCTGTTCTTTATGGGTTCATCGGCACATATGGGTAATGGACTTATTGGTGATGCGAGCACCATTGGCATCGCGGCGATATTGATCGTGATCGCGGCACTTGAAGTCAATAGCATCGTTGGCAAACAAGGCCCGATGACTTCGGTTAGGGGTGTGATCGGCAGTGGCGTAGGTTTAACCGCTGTACTTTACGGACTAATGGCGGTCCTGTAACTCTGGCAATGAGTGACGAGCAGAAGGACCTTGGAGCGCTTCCGGCGATCAGGCCTGCGCAGGATGAAGTCTCGTCTTATCGTCGAAGCAACCGATCCGAGGCGCCAAAGCAAAGCAATTTCAATGGCATCCTGGTTTTTGTAATTCTCATCATGGCGATCATGATGGGAGTGGGTGGTTTCACCCTGTATGAAGTCCAGAAAAAACTAAATCAGTCCAATTTGCTGTTAGCCAGGGGGCAGGAAAATCTCCGGGAACTGGATAACCGCTTGGCCGCTACCGGAACGGATGTATCCAAGACCCTGCAGATCATGCGGGGTCTGATGGATATCAACGTGTCTGAAATCGACAAGCTGTGGGCGCTGTCACACCGGCAAAACAAGCCGAATATCACCAAAAATGAAGCCGCAATTAATAAGCTTCGCGCCGATCTTCAATCCAGCGTAAGGCCATTGACGCGGACGGTGGGAAGCGTCGTGGAGAAGTTCAACAATCTGTCCACTGACATGACCCAGGTAAAGCAGGATCTGGTCGACGACAATGAAGAAATGACGACACAGGTATCGCTGGTCAAGGGTCAGGTTCAGGACCAGTCCGTTCGGGTTGAAGGTAACAGGCGAGAGATTTCGATTCTCGTCAACCAGATGAAAGTAGTGCAGGAAGCGATTGATGTGATTGACCAGTATCGAAGGCAGATCAACCAGCGGTTACGAGACCTGCAAGGGCAGATACAGGATCAGCCGCCTAGTCAAACGACCAGTCCCTGAGAATGCTCATCTCGAAGGTGTAGTGCAGATAGCTCAGTACGACCCCGTCCTCGGAGATTTCTACCAGAGAAATACCGTCAGCGACGATATCACCTTCGCGAAAAATCCTGCCGTCGATGTTGACCATCCGCAATGACGGATCATCCGCATAAATGTGACTTGAAAACCTGATGTCTGGGATTTGTCGTTGAACGCTGGTTGGAAGCTGGGCGATGTTTACTGGCAAAATTGACCGGATAGTTGGTGGAGTTGGATTCTTATACAGATCCGCAGGTGTGGTGACTTGTTCTACAGAAGGTTCCTGTGCCTGCTCCGCTATGGTCGTTGCTGTTTTGCTTTCAGTCGGTTCTGAAATTAACCAGTAGACGAAACTGCCGTTGATCACTACAAGCATGACGAGCAGTAACAACCAAATGCTTCTCGATTGGAGGGCTGTCACTGGCGCACTGTGTCTGGAATCGAGACCGGGTGTCTGACGATTTCTTCGTTCCTGTTCAGATTTGTTGAGCGCATCGAGTATGTATGACACTAGCCGTCTCCGATGTTCAGCAGGGGGATATCTAGCCCTTGAATGTTATTGAGATGAATCCAGGTTTTTACACCAACGGCTCCATTTGGCGTTAATCCGACGGATTGCTGGAAACGCTTTACCCGGTTTTCAAGTCGTAGGTCAAAGTTATACTCAGGTACGGTTACGGGCGGCATTGAGTCAAGGACGGCTAGTTGACTCGCCAGCCAGTCCACTGAGGCGCCCTGGTCGCCAAGGGTCAGCGGTCGCTTGTAGTCTGGCGGCATGCGCCAGAAAAGTGTGTACTTACCGTTCCAGGCGAAGGCCAGCTCCTGCGCACTAACCTGAAATTCTCGATAGCCGGAGATTAGGGTAACCACCCCTTCGTTAAACTGGCTTAGGGTTACCCATTGGTGGTTAAGACCGATGACCACCGGTCGGTTAAGATTTTTGATTTCTTTCAGGCCGCTTAGATTGGAAAAACATTTCAGGCCAATACTGCTTGCCTGATTGCAGGGGTGAATGGTCTGATCTTCGAAAGCCAGGCCCCAGAGTGTAAACAAGTCAGCAAATGCGAGTTTCGCGTCCCTATGACCGACGACATCTTCAACCCTGTCAAGGTATCTCGATGAGTCTGGTCTGATCTCATTCACGACAGGGGAGATGTTTGCTGTGATTGTTTCCACGACAAGTTGAGTATCAGGTTCTGCCGCGAGTCTCTGCTTTTTCTCCGGAGGCTGAGTCAGTTCATCTGATTTTGTATTGAACTCGGCAATCTCCGCGGAAGGAAAGTAAAAAGTAAACAGGGCGAGCGTTGCAAGAATCAGCACCGCGGCAGCGGCGTATACTGGCGTTGCGTGAAAACCCCGGTTCTGGCCAAGCACTTCGTCCGCCGCCCTGCTGACAACCCTGGAACTGACCTGCAGCTTGTTTTCTGCATAGGTGCCGAGCAGGGCGCGATCGCATATAAGGTTTACCACCCGCGGAATCCCGCCACTGATTTTGAATATTCTATTTATTGCAGCCGCTGAAAAAACCCTTCTCCGGGTACCCGCAATGGTAAGTCTGTGCTTGATATATTCATGTACTTCGCCCCGATTCAGGGCGTCGAGATGAAATCTTGCCGTGACTCTTTGCGACAGTTGCCGGAGTTCATTTTGTGCGAGCAGGGTGAGCAGTTCAGGTTGGCCGAGAAGAATGATCTGCAGAAGCTTTCGCTCATTGGTTTCAAGGTTGGTCAGCAGGCGTAGTTGTTCCAGTACGTCGATAGAGAGATTTTGTGCCTCGTCGATAATCAGCACGGTTCTTCTTCCTTCCTGGTGGGCAGCAAGAAGAAATTCGTTCAGTCGATCTACCATGGTCTTTATGCTGGCGCCGGCAGGATAGCTGATGCCAAGGTCGTCACAGGCAGTGGCAAGAAGTTCGACAGGGTCAAGTTTCGGGTTCAGCACAAAAGCGATGTGCACATCTTGGGGAATCTGTTCGAGCAGGCAGCGGCAAATAGTGGTCTTGCCGGTTCCAACTTCACCCGTCAGCAATATAAAGCCGCCATCACTATTAATACCGTACATCAGGTGTGCCAGAGCTTCACGATGGCGTTCGCTCATGTATAGGTACCGCGGATTCGGGGCGATGGAAAACGGCGCCTCTTTAAGCCCAAAGTATTCGTAGTACATGATTTACAAGCTGTAGATAGACGGGGTAAAGGATAGCAGGAGGCTGGTTTACCTGCCAGATTCAGGGAAAATCACGAGGTCAGGGTCGAATGTTTAGCGATGACCCTGATCCCTTGATTTCAGTAAATCCAGTTGCGCATCCTTCAGTTGCCAGATTTCATTGAGCCATGTCCGGAAACTCCTCTTCGCTCCGTTGTCGGATGGGTCGTCACCACCATAGAATTCTGCCGGTACAGGAAGATATTCGATGAAGAGCTGTACCTTTTCGGTATGTCCGCAGAAAAACTCGAAAAATCCCGGAACTCCTTCCGGATAGTGAATGGTAATGTTCAAAACACTATCTATCCTTTCGCCAAGGGAGTTGACTACCAGGGCGGCGCCGCCGCCTCTTGGTTTCAACAGGTGCCTGTATGGAGATTTCTGCTGTTTAGCCTTTGGTTGCGAAAAGCGAGTGCCCTCAAGGAAGTTCAGGATTGCCACTGGCGTGAGCTTGAACTTGTCACAGGAACGTCGCGTGGCTTCGAGATCCTTTCCCCTGAGTTCAGGATGTTTGGCGAGCAGCTCCCGTGAGTAGCGCCGCATCATGGGGAAATCCAATACCCACCAGGCGATTCCAATGATGGGTGTATAGATCAGTTGCTGTTTAATAAAAAATTTCAGTATTGGAATCTTACGATTGAAGACCCGTTGCAGTATCAGGATGTCAGCCCATGTCTGGTGGTTGCAAAAAACCAGATACCACTTGGATGGGCTTAATTCCTGCAAGCCGTGTACTTCAATATCAATTTTTTGGAACAGGTCAATAATCAAATTGTTGCAATCGATCCAGAATTCAGCGATGTTCATTGCACGTCTGGTAAACCATGGTTCTGCAGAAGCCGGTCCGATGAAGCGGAGGAAAGCTATCACGTACAGTGGCAGACACCACAGGAGAGTGTTGAAGGCCAGAAGAAAATAGGATGAGGAACCGCGAACTACGCCAGGCAGAAATTTGAGCACAAAAACTCCCTTTTATTATTTTAGAAACATGGCACTTCATCTGACCCCGCTGGTTTTCCTGAGCATACTGCCGGGGTGTTCGTCACTCACATTCTATACGCAAGCGTTCATCGGCCAAGCATCTTTACTTATGCACCGTAAGGACATCAATCAGATCATCGCCGACAGTGTCACCGATGAGACCACAAGAAACAAACTGCAACTGGTTAAACAGATATTGGATTATGCCGAAAATGAGCTGAATCTTCCCGTCGATAATTCCTATTCTACCTACGTGGCAACCGGCAGGCCCTATGTAGTGTGGAATGTATTTGCGGCGCCTGAATTTTCCCTGGAAATGAAATCGTTTTGCTACCCCATAGCGGGTTGTGTGAGCTATCGCGGTTACTTTCAGCAGAATGCGGCGACGGAGCTGGCCGCTGAGTTTAACCGTGATGGCTACGATGTCTATATAGGTGGCGTGGCGGCATATTCAACGCTGGGATGGTTTTCAGATCCTGTGCTGGATACTTTTCTGACCCGGTCTGACGTGAATCTTGCGGCTTTGTTGTTTCACGAACTGGCGCACAGGGCGGTTTATGTGTCAGGAGACAGCCAGTTTAATGAGAGCTTCGCAACCTCCTTGGAGGAAAATTCCCTGAAGAGATGGCTCACAGGCTCCGGTCAGGAACAGGCATATAGAGATTATGTGGATGCGAGAAAAAGACGGGTCCAGGTACTGGATATCATCAGGGAAACTGTTAAATCGCTGGACTTACTCTATTCATCAGATGTAACGATAACCGAGATGCGTGGGCGTAAGCGCGATTTGATCGATGAGCTCCGTGTTCTCTATCAGAAACTGCAAACAAGCTGGAACGGCAAAGAGGATTTTCAACGGTGGATGCATGGTGAAATAAATAACGCGAAACTAGGCGCCATCACCGAATACAATGTCTGGGTTCCTGCCTTTAATGTTCTGCTCTCTGAAAAAGACGGAGACATAAGCCGGTTTGTCAAAGCGGTGGAGGCAATCAGTAAATTGCGCAAACCGGATCGAGATGAATTTCTAAACGTACGCCTACAGCAATAGTACGCAGACTGTCGTTATTACAACGACGCCTAACAGGTTCAATACCAGTCCTTCCCTGGCCATTACCTGGGTGGTGAAGTGACCGGTACTGAACATGATGGTATTGGGAGCGGTCGCCACCGGCAGCATAAAAGCGCAGCTTGCGCTCATGGCGGCGGGGACCATCAGCAGTGCCGGCTCGATATCCGCGGCGATAGCCGCTGCCGCGAGTATCGGCATCATTAGTGCGGTGGTTGCGGTATTGCTGGTCATTTCAGTGAGGAAGGTAATTGCCAGGCAAATCGCAGCGATCATCAGGACAATCGGCCAACCCGCAATACCGGAAAGGAGATCCCCCAGAGTGGCGGACAATCCGGACGCGACGAATGCTTTAGCCAGTGCGATGCCTCCACCAAACAGTATCAGCATCCCCCAGGGTATTTTTGCCGCAGTTTCCCAGTCGAGCAACCTTGCCCCTTTGCCATTGGGGATGAGGAACATCAAGATAACTGCAATGAGCGCGACACTGGCATCGTTGGCACCGGGTATGTTTAACCAGGTGCTCCAACCACCGAAGGGTTGCCCCCGGGTAACCCAGGCTAGCGCGGTGAGGGAGAAGACGATGAACACCCGCTTTTCATCGATGCGCCATGCGCCGATTTGAGGAATTTCGACATCACCCTTGAAGTGAAGTCTCCGGGTCAGCCATAGTCCTATCATCGGGACCATCAACAAAACAACGGGAACACCCCAGGACATCCAGGTCAGGAAACCAATCTCGTTGCCGGTGTTCTGGAAATAGATTTCACGGAACACCAGGTTGGGAGGCGTACCGATGGGTGTGCCGATTCCGCCCACACTTGCGGCATAAGCGATACCCAGCAATAGTGGGATCGCCAGTTCATCATCGGTCGATTTTTCCAGCACCGCCAGAGCCACTGGTAACAGCATGAGTGTCGTTGCCGTATTTGATATCCACATGCTGAGAAGGGCGGCTGCTGCCATAAATCCGAAAACAAGACGCTTGCTGCTGCTGCCACCAAAAAGATGCACCATCGTCAGTGCCACGCGGCGATGTGCGCCACTTCTTTCCATTGCCGTTGACAGGATAAACCCACCCATCAGCAGCAGCACCAGGGGACTGCCGTAGGACGCGCCAACCTCGTTCGGGGTCAGAATACCGAGCAGGGGTAACAGCGCCAGTGGCAACAATGATGTCACTGGAATGGGTATCGGTTCGAATATCCACCAGGTGGCGCAAACCACGGTGATGGCGGCAGTCCAGCAGGCAGGTAGTTGCCAGCCTATGGAGATGAGTAGTGCGAATGTAATTGCTGCGAGCAACGGGCCCAGAGCCAGAAACAGCAGGGATGTTTTTATTTGGCTCATACTTCTGTTTTTTTTATTAGTTGGACCGTGATTATACACACCGGGGTTGCATCCCATTGTGTCTTTGATATGTACTAGTGCCTTTGATGTTGATAAGCAGGCAATGGCAGACACAATCTACTGGTACGACTTCGAGACAACCGGAACCGATCCGGTTCTGGACCGGGCTATCCAGTTTGCGGGTGTGCGAACCGACCTTGAACTCAACGTCATCGACAAACCGCTGAATCTTTATTGCCAGCCGGGAGACGATGTCATCCCTCAACCCGAAGCTATCCTGATCACGGGTCTGATGATGTCTGATCTTGCGGCGCAGGGTCTGACTGAAGCGCAATTCTGCGGAAAGATACTGGAACAGTTCTCTGTTCCGCAGACCTGCGTCGCGGGCTACAACAGCATCCGGTTTGATGATGAATTTACGCGCCAGATGCTTTACCGAAATTTCCATGAACCCTACACGCGGGAATGGCAGGGTGGGAATTCCCGCTGGGACGTTATCGACTTGTTTCGCATGGCGTATGCGCTGCGCCCCGAAGGCCTCAATTGGCCTCTCGATGAGGATGGCGCGCCGAGTTTCAAGCTTGAACTGCTCACGAAAGCGAATGGCATTGACCATGAGGGTGCGCACGATGCAGTCTCAGATGTGCTCGCGACCATTGACCTGACGAGGCTGCTGAAACAGAAACAAGCACGCTTGTATGACTATCTGTATAACCTGAGAGCCAAGAAACAGGTTTTGCAGCAGCTGTACCCCCTGGGTAAATCAGCCCTGGTGCATGTGTCATCCATGTACCCGGCGCGCCAGGGTTGTGTTGCCATCGTACTGCCCTTGTGTGCGCATCCGACAAATACCAATGGCGTTATATGCTACGACCTGTCGGTATCGCCGGATGTTCTGATTGCAGCGACGGCAGAGGAGGTCAGGCGACTTGTCTTCACTGCGAGCACGGATCTCAATGAATACGAGCAGCGAATACCGCTTAAAACGATCCACATCAACCGCTGCCCCGCGATCGCTCCGCTCACGACCCTGACAGAAGACACGCTGAGACGATTGGAACTCGACCTAGGGTTGTACCAACAGAATATGAAACGATTGCAGCAGGCAAGCGGCATCGTTGAGAAGATTGACGAGGCCTACAAATCGAACCGGTTTGTTGATTCCGAAGACCCGGATTTCATGCTGTACCAGGGGGACTTTTTTGGCGCCAGCGATGTGTCTGTGATGGCGGAGTTAAGGCGCGCCGATCCCGGGCAGCTGGCTGCTTTCGAGGGGGAGTTCCAGGATACAAGGCTGGATGAAATGCTGTTCCGCTATCGCGCCAGGAACCATCCGGAATTTCTCGACCAGGCGGAAAAGCAGCGCTGGAGTCAATTCAAGCGATCGAGATGGCAAGGCGGGGATCTGTTGGACAGTGCATTGGCGCGAACAAAAGCAATGTTGGCGGAAAAAGGTGAATCGAACTGCCTGGCTGATCTGGTTAACTACCTGGATAAGCTTCGCGGCACGATCGGTTGATCCGGAGCTAACCGAAGGAAAATGCTGCACACACTTCGATAAAATGCCTGGCACCCATGGACAGCTGTTTCCCTTTCCTGTGATAGAGCCCAAAGGTCAGGGGGATTTTTGCAAAAGAGACAAATTCCAATGCCTTGAAGTTGTTGCATAGTCTGTTGGCGCTGGCCACGCGCTGATCCAGGTAGGTCATACCAAGACCTCTTGCCACCAGACTCATGCGAAGGGGGAGGTCAGTGATCTCCCAGATGGTGCCAAAATTGTCTCTCAATTTATCGATTGCGGGTCGCATATCAGGATCATCGAGATGAGAAACAATGAGAGGAATTTCCCTGAGTCTGTGTTCGCCCTCCGAGACAATGGACCGGTACATCGGATGCTCGCTGCTGATCATCAGGACCCTCTCGTCCTGGAACAATGCAATCGTCTGGAAATGTTCCGGCATGGATTTCTGGAACGGACCAAACCCCAGTTCCCACAGGTCCGAGGTGATTGCGGTAATGATTTGCCTGCTGGGCATGACATTGAGTTTAATCCTGGTCAGGGGGCTTTCATCGCAGTAGTTGGCTAAAAGTTCGCTGCCATAAAGTGAATTGACGGTACTGTTCATGGCGACCAGCAAAGTGGACAGTATGCCGTTGTTGATGTTTTTGATGTCGGAACGCAGATTGTCTTCTTCCGTCAGCACAGTTTGGGCGTAGTTCAGTAACCTGATGCCGGTTTCTGTGAGTTTAAGCGGATTTCTCTGCAGCAGGAGTGTGTCCAGTTTCTTTTCCAGGTTGGAAATTGTCTGGCTGACCGCGGACTGTGTGACGAAGAGTTTGTCAGCTGCTTTCTTGAAACCGTTTTCCTCGTACACGGCTTTAAATACTCGGATCTCGTGAGTCTCTATATGGTGTGGCATGATCAATGTGTCTGCAATCCAGGTGCCTCCAATATTTTGGGGTCGGAGTAAAAACTCTAACAACATATACCGGTAACTCATCGCCTAGAGAGTTTTTACTCCGACCCTAAATATTACGGTATCAGTTACGCTAATTCTTGCATTAAAACGTTTAATTATTATCTTGCTTGCCGCTTAACTAAGCTGGCTACCCATAAGATTGATGATGAGTGAGTGAATATGCAATTTTCACCGGGGCTTGAGGGCGTTATCGCTGACGAAACAGCGATCAGTAACGTTGAAGGAGAGATCGGCCGTTTAAGCTATCGCGGTTACGCCATCGAACAACTGGTGAAGCAGCCGTACCTTGCAGTCATGTGGCTGGTAATATTCGGTGAACTGCCATCAGATGAACAGCAGGCAAATCTCGATGCGTTTCTCAAGGCCCATGGCAACCTGAAAGACAACGAATTGTCACTGTTGCGCCAGATGCCTGCCGGATTGCATCCCATGCGAATGTTGCAGGGCATTATTCCCCTGTTGGATATTGACCAGGGTTTTTTGTTCGAGGAACTCAATGAAGAGGCGAGTCACGGCCTACAGATTATTGCCAGGATGCCTGCGCTCATTGCCAGTTTCCATCATATTCAGTCAGCAACGGCGATTCCACCAAGCAATAACTGTAAAAGCTATATCGGGAATTTTCTCGCGATGTTTACCGGCAGAGAGGTTTCCAGGGAACACGAATCGATTTTAACCATCGTGCAAATATTGCAGATGGAACACAGCTTCAATGCCGGCACATTTACCAGCCGCGTGGTGTCGAGTACGCTGGCGCCCATTGATTCGGTTTTCTCGGCTGCAGTGGGTGCCTTGTTTGGCATCCTGCACGGCGGAGCAGATGAAGCTGCGCTCAACGCTGCCAGAAAAGTGGGCTCACCCGGGGCAGCCGCCGCCTTTATCGATAATCTGCTGGCAAGTAAAGGCAAACTGATGGGTATGGGGCATCGCGAATACAAAAAAGTCGATCCCAGGTCGGTCATCCTAAAACCGCTCGCGCAAGACTTGTGTGACGGCACGGATCAAGAAAATATCTACAGCACCCTGGTTGCACTCGAAACTGTATTCAACCAGCGGATGCAGGCGAAAGGCAAGGAAGTATGGGCGAACCTCGAGTTCTACAAGGGTGCTGTCTATGAGGCGATCGGCATTCCCTCTAACTATTTTACTTCCGTGTTTGCCATGTCACGAGGTGTTGGCTGGCTCGCGCATTTTATCGAATCACGCGCCGACAACCGGTTAATTCGTCCCAAGGCGAAGTATGTGGGTGCTGCTTCCAGGCGGATCTGAAATCCGCGGAGGGTTGGGGTTGCGTCAGGGCCGGTTTTCTCCCCGAATTCCCGTCTGCTCTCTTTACTTCTGTACCTATTTCCGACCATTGAGGATTAGCCGACATTCATAGCTTCTGCGGCTTCTCCAACGGAATAATTTTGGTCTACCACAAGCTGAGCCGCTTCCAACCGAAAATCCGGATCAAAACGCCTTCTTGTTCGTTTATTCATACTGTCGCGTGTTTGTAACGAGATGATAAATTTACCTCCAATTAGGTGGCTAAATTTGGCTTGCCACTACATTGGCTACTTTCTCCTTGAATGCAGTTTACGAGTAAGGATTCCTTCCCGGCAAGTTCTACAAGAATACGTTTTGATTTGTCAGTCTGCTAAGGCACTTAGCAGCGGTGTTAGTGATCCAAATTCTTGAGCATACCATTCCGCTTATGTTTTGTGGTTTCAACCGGTCGATGCAACACATTGATTAAATCGTTCTGCTGGTGTTTCAAATCCTAACGTCTCTCTCGGCCGCTCGTTGAGTTGTCTTGCAACAGCATTGAGCTTAGCTTGCGAGTGTACAGATAAATCCGTTCCCTTCGAGAAATACTGCCCACCTTAGCCTCAACTCTAGAGAACGGTGATTCGCTCCTTAATTCGGGTAATCCACTATATAATTATGTGGAGCACCAATTTGATCCATCGCGTCGTGCCATGTAAAAAAAACCGAAGCATGTTCAGCCATCCCATTGTAACTAGACTTAACCCGATTCAACCTATCCATGACTATTTCGTTATTGGAGTTTACAGGGTCAAAAATGAAAACAAGTTGAATCGATGAATTGTCTGCGCCAAGATCCTTCAATTGCTTGAACAATTGAAACTGCAGTGCAGCGTCAGAGTCTCGTAGTGACGCTGAACTAACTTCTTGTAAATCTACAACCAAGAAAGCCAATGATACAACCTGCGTTCGCTGCATTTTTTTCATGACTTCCACACAGGCACGCGCAATTACTGAGCCTTCATAGTTGTATATCTTGATAAAAAGTGCCTCAAATTGTGGGGCATAGAAAGTCTTGTACACGTTACACCTGCTCGATCTCAACGACATGGTATTAGCTGTAGTGCTACAGGTGCAAGTAGAAAAAGATGATAAACCAGCCTCTTTGATCACAGAGCACAAACACTAAACTTCGAAAATTGAGTCTTCCCTGCTTACCATGGTCTTCAGATGTATCTAGAGTATCGTTATCTGTTCCCTGTCAGCCAAGCCGAACTTTTTACGTCAGTTTTGTGACTCAACTGATTCAGGAGAAACAAAAAAAACAAAAAAGGTCGGGCATCTTTAATCGCCTCAGCGATTTCTTCCCGCCATTCAGATTTGGCCGTTCTCGACACAAATCGACCTTTAGTCAGATCATTTCATTTGGTCGCTAACCTTTCCAAAGCGGGCAGAGAATTCAGGAAAAAGAGGATTGCTAAAATCGCTCCTCAGTGCCCGAAGTGGACACTAGAACCTTCACCGAGCTTCTTGTGTTTAGTAGTATTATTCCAATCGAAGGAGGTCTCGCCCATGAAACATGTTGTGTTTCTTTTCTTAGTTTTCCTTTCTGCTTGCACAGTGCAAGATCAGTCGCGCTCGGCAGGGAGGATGGCTGAGATTCCGATCACGTTTGAAGCGAGATCAGGTGAGGTTGTAGAAGCGTTTGAAGGTACTTTCGTCGTACCCGAGAATCGAGCGAGTACTGATAGTCGCGATCTGACTCTTCACTATGTGCGTTTTCCAGCGACCTCTGAAAACCCAGGCGCACCGGTAGTCTATTTGGCGGGTGGTCCGGGAGGCTCGGGCATCTGGTTTGCAAAACAGTGGCGTTTTCCACTTTTCATGGCGTTTCGCGAATTTGGCGACGTTATTGCCCTAGACCAGCGCGGTACTGGCGCCTCGAATGATACGCCTGAATGTACCTCGTCACACACGATAGATGACAAAACCCTGATAAAAAATATTGCCTTTGTCGAAACGTATCAAACAGCCTTACAGGAATGTCTTCGCTACTGGGCGGATCAGGGGATAGATGTACACGGATACAACACGATGGAGAGTGTCGCAGACCTTGAAGCGTTGCGTGTACATCTTGGGGTGGAAAAGCTTACGTTATGGGGAATCTCCTATGGATCGCATCTCGCTCTTGCTGCGCTAAAAGAAATGGATGACCGGATCGAAAGAATAATCATCGCCAGTGCTGAAGGGCTCGACCAAAAGAAAAAGGGTCGGAGTGAAGTGTCAGAGTAAACTAGCTGACTAGGAGCCTTTTTACTCTGGCACTTCACACTGACCCCAAAATTAGTTACAGGTTGTAACCGGTTTCGTTGTGTTGTGTCAGGTCAAGGCCGGTGACTTCTTCCTCTTCGCTGACCCGTAAGCCAATCGTAAGGTCTATCCCTTTAAGGATGATAAACGTTGCGATTGAGGTAAAGATCAGTGTGGCCATCACGCCTTGCAGTTGTACAAAAAGCTGGCTGGCCATTCCTCCGGATTCAACACCGAATCCGACACCGCCGAGCGTCTCAGCGCAGAACACACCCGTGAGCAACGCACCGACGATGCCGCCGACACAGTGCACACCAAAGACATCCAGGGAATCATCGTATCCCATTGCTCGTTTGAGTGTGGTTGATGCGAAGAAACAGATAACCCCGGCAGACACGCCAATCGCCATTGCACCCATGGGCCCAACAGAACCAGAGGCAGGTGTGATCGCTACCAGCCCGGCCACGGCACCGGTAATGATGCCCAGTACGCTGGCTTTCTTATGCAGAATCCATTCTGCCGCCATCCAGCTCAGCGCTGCACAGGCAGTTGCAACCTGGGTGATGAGCATCGCCATTCCGGCGGTACCATTCGCAGCCAGCTCACTTCCTGCATTGAAGCCGAACCAGCCCACCCACAGCATGGATGCACCGATGACGGACAATGTCAGGTTGTGCGGTGGCATTGGCGTGGTCGGATAACCTTTCCGTTTTCCGAGGACAAGGGCAGTCACCAGACCGGCAATCCCGGCATTGATGTGAACGACCGTACCACCAGCAAAATCGAGAATACCTTTTGCTCCCAGCCAGCCGCCTTCACCCCAGACCCAGTGAGTGATCGGTGCATAGACAAATGTTACCCAAACTCCGACAAAGACCAGCAGTGCTGAGAATTTCATCCGGTCAACGAAGGCGCCGACGATCAGGGCCGGCGTGATGATCGCGAAGGTCATCTGGAAAATAATAAATACAGTTTCGGGAATCGTTCCTGAAACCGAGTCAACACTGACTCCAGCCAGGAACATCTTACTGAGGCCTCCCCAATATTCTCCTGCACCACCGAAGGCGATGCTATAGCCCCAGAGTATCCAGATCACGGTGACCAGGCACGTAATAGCGAAGCACTGCATCAGAACTGACAGCACGTTCTTCGACCGAACCATTCCAGCATAAAACAGTGACAGCCCAGGTATAGTCATAAACAAAACGAGCGCGGTCGCAGTCAGCATCCAGGCGGTATCTCCTGCACTGACCTCACCGGCGAATGCAGCTGGCGCCACGCCCGCCATCAATAAAGCCGTCAGTAGCTGCGCGGTTCGACTCCCTTGTTTTCGAAATTTAACTATTCGAGACGTAGGTTTTCGCAAATTATCTTCCACTTCTGACCCCTCCAGGTTCTACTTTTCTAATTAGTCATGGCACACGCAAATTCGCCGTGCCCAACTTCATGTAGCAAAGTTGATGCCAGAAAGATCAGATTTTCCAAAGTTGACGTTTTCCGCAGCCTGCGCGGACTCGGGTATGGTCTTCATGGGGATTTGAACGCACTCTTTTAAAGCGTCACCGCCCAGGCGCGCCATAATGCGGCACTAAAACGGTGCGTCAGGAACCTAATAGGCTTGTGCCGGTAACCAGAGCACCAGATCTGACCATGTATAGATAAGGATCAGCCCCAGAAGCTGAATCAGGACGAACGGGACCACGCCCCGGTAAATAGTCGATACCTGAATTGAAGCAGGCGCAACCCCTTTTAGATAGAAGATGGCAAACCCGACGGGTGGTGTGAGAAAAGACGTCTGCAAACAGACGGCAAACAATACGGTGAACCAGACCAGGTCAAAGCCAAGATCAACCACCACCGGGCTCACCAGCGGCAGGATAATCAGCGTAATTTCAATCCAGTCCAGGAAAAACCCCAGGAGGAAAGTGCACAGCAATATGGTGATCAGGATCATGTCAGGTCCAAAAGGTAGATCCTTCAGCAGGCCTGCGATCAACTCATCTCCGCCGAGACCACGCAGTACCAGTGAATAGGCCGTCGCCCCAATGAAAATGGCAAAAATATACGCGGTGGTTCGTGTTGTCTCGCGAACCACATCGCGCAACACCATAAAATTCAGTTCCCGGTTAGCCCAGGCGAGAATCGTCGCACCAAATGCGCCGACCCCTGCGGCTTCTGTTGGCGTCGCAACACCGAAAAAAATCGATCCCAAAACGGCGAGTATCAGGCCAACGGGCGGCAGTACGGATTGCATGACCTGCACCAGCAACCTGCCATCGACCTTAGGCCTGTTTTCCGATACTGGCGCTACTTCCGGCTTGATATAGGCATAACCCAGAATGTAAGCCACAAACAAAGCCCCCAGCAGCAAGCCTGGAAAAAGAGCGCCGAGGAAAAGATCCCCTACCGGCATTGCCAATCTGTCCGCCATCAGCACCAACATAATACTGGGCGGGATTAATATACCGAGGGTCCCGACAGCACAGACAGTTCCCGCCGCGAGTTCGGGTTGATAGCCCTGGTCCAGCATCTGGGGCAAGCCTATCAACCCCAACAACACCACTGAGGCGCCGATGATGCCGGTGGAGGCTGCCAGCATGACTCCAATTAAAATGACCGTGATTGCCATTCCCCCTCGAACGCCGCCAAAGAGCAGACCCAGGTTCTTCATCAGACGCTGCGCAACGCCGGACCGATCAAGCATCAGTCCCATAAAAATAAACATGGGCAGGGCTACCAATACCCAGTTGTTCATCACGCTCCAGATCCTGTCCGCTATCAGTGTGGAGAAATTCCAGCTTACAAATACGGGCAGATCGAAATCTACCTGGGCGATTATGGCTATTGCGGTAAACAGCACGGCGAGGCCTCCCAGCACCCAAGCTACCGGGTAGCCTGAAAAAATCAGGAGGATAAAGGACAGGAACATCAGGATGGAAAGCGCGTCACTACCGAACATGGCTACTTCTTCTCCTGTGGCCAGGAAAAAAGAAAACAGAATACGCGAGACAGCCTTGCGGTTACCGACAACAACAGGAGTAGGAAACCAATAACGAGAAAACTCTTGATGACCCAGCGAAAAGGTAGGCCGCCGGGTGCCTCCGATACTTCACCGATGCTGTAGGAATAGGAAACAAACGGTATTGCAGCAACCAGCACGAGCATAATGAAAGGTAAAAGCAGCAGGAGTAAGCCGTACAGTTCTATCCACGCCTGTGTCGTCGGCGACAATCTCTCCCTGATAACATCCACGCGAATATGCGAATCCGTGACAAATCCGTATGACAGACCCAGTAGGAATCCGATGGAATACAAATGCCACTGGATCTCTTCAAATTCAATTCGACCCTGGGCAAACACATAACGCATCACCACATTGAGGACGATGACAGCGAGCAGCAACAACCATATCCACGAGACTGCATTACCCAGGCGGATGATCGACCTGTCCACAAAGCTTGAATAGAGCGTGTGGGGTAGCTGCAATCCGACAGCAGCAGGTGCAACAGACATCGATTAAAAATCCCTTGGCAGGTAAGCGAGATCTTTCCAATGGCGATAGGTAGCAAGGAAACGCTTCTGCGATTCCCATATTATCCTGAAGTCTTCATCCTTCTCTGCTTCTTCCTCCAGGACTGTCCTAGTCACGTCCCGCAGTTGCTCAAGCATAACCCGATCAAATTTGATCGCTGTAACGCCCTTGGCCGGAAACACTTGGATCACTTCTCCCTGGATCGCTTCCCCG
>JACZXW010000046.1:0-2352 GCA_022571415.1 Pseudomonadota bacterium | reverse complement strand
AGGAATCGTTCTGGACACTTTCGCTGGCAGCGGGTCGACATTGGCGGCGGCCGAAGCAGTAGGCTACGATGCCATTGGCCTAGAAAGAAGGCGGGAATACGTGGAAGACGCAAATCGGTCAATTCCCCTACTTGCTTCCCTCAAAACAGATGCGGATCTCGGCTTGTGGGACGCTGCCCTGTAACAATACCCGATCAGCCTCGTCCAGGTCTCGCCAAATCTGCAGATTGATCACCAGGTGGGTCGAGGTGAACGTCTGGTGCCAACCCGGGTAGTAATTAAACTTGGCCACTCGATCAAATCCCAGCAGCTGATCCACCGCAGGCATCGAAAATTCAGTGGCATCAATTGCGCCCTTTTCTAGCGCCTGGAAAATTTCTCCACCCGGAATCATGGTGACCGATGCGCCCAGTTTCTGCAGCACCTTTCCGCCGAGACCCGCGAACCTGATTTTCAAACCCTTAAAATCATCCAGCGATTCGATGGGAGATCTAAACCAACCAGTCCACAAAAAATCGGATGTACGTTGTGCGGGTGATACAAGGATTCGGCCAGCGCCTTGCCTCCAACTTCGAAATGCCAGGTTGCGAATTCCCATGGTTCCATGCCAAAGGGAACGGCAGCGATGAGGGGCGTTGCCGGAATCCTGCCCTGGTCGTAACCAAGCCAGGTATAACCGGCTTCAATCTTCCGCTCTTTCACGCTTTCGGTGATACTAAACGGCGGCACCAGCAGTCCCGGCTCAAAAACTTTCAGGCGAATCCGACCATTGGTTACGGCCGCCAGCGCCTCGGATACATCAAGAATATTGTCCCCCAGCGCGGGAAGGTTGGTGCCAAAGGCAACCGGTACTCGCCAATTAATCTCTTGACGGACTTCCGAGAGTGAAGATGGACCATTACGCAACGATTGGTTTCTACTCTCGGTACCACGAAGACTCAGCGCGCCAACCAGACCGACCGTGAATGCAACCAGGATCGCCAACGATGCAGTCCTGTTGTTCCAGGGATTCTTATGTTCTGTCTTTTTCGGTTCAATCATGGGAGGTCATTGGAGAATGCGACTGCAAGGTTTCCCTGTATACTATCGCGAATTTTCTTTGCTTACATCAAATGCCGCCAGACTGGTTTCACGGCTTCATATCTGCGATCTTCTCGAATCACACAGTCAAAGTCGCTGGAAAAAATATTCACTATCGAAGGTGGCCCGGGGAGGGCGCTTTACAGAAGCCGCTGAGCTCTTTACAGAAGCCGCTGAGCTCTTTACAGAAGCCGCTGAGCTCTTTACAGAAGCCGCTGAAGGCTCTTCCCGGCCTCCTGTTCGTCCATGGATATGGGGCGCATTCGCACTGGTGGGACTTTATCGCCCCCGCATTTATCGAAGATTTCGACGTCGTGGCAATGGATATGAGTGGTGCAGGGGACAGCGAGCATCGTGATATTTACAGGGCAACCACGTTCGCTGACGAAATTATTGCCGTATGCAAAGATGCCCGGTTACAGTCCGCCGTTGTCGTTGGGCACAGTTTTGGCGGTTCCATGACGCGGGTAGCCGCTTACCTGAGTGGCAAAGAGCTTGCCGGTGCCATACTGGTGGATACCATGCTGTCACGCCATCGTGGCAAGCACACTCCGCCGCCGAAACCGCGCTCTCATATTCGCTATTACGATTCTCTTGCTGCTGGAGTAAAACGATTCCGTCTCCGGCCTCCTCAACCCTGTTCCAATCAATATATTCTGGACTACATTGCACGCCACTCGCTGGCAGAGGGAGAAGATGGCTATTACTTCAAACTCGACCAGTCCCTGTTCTCGAAGATGCAGGAAGACTTTGAAGCGGTGTCCGCCCTTACCATGATCGCGCAATCCAGATGCCCGGTCGGTATCATTTATGGGCAAAACAGCCGCCTGTTCCCGCCGGAATCGGTGGAGATCCTTGAAGAGGTGATAAGGGCAGACTTAATTCATTGCATCCCGGATTCACACCACCATGTCTTCCTTGACCAGCCGCTGGCGTTTATTGATGCCCTCAAGGTATTGCTGCTCAGGCTCAGAAACCGCTAATACGGTCTCTCGCCATCATCAATTGTAATTCGCTGCATGCGTCGATGTTGCGGCCAGTAGTCATTGACAGGTTTATGCTGCGTTATCCTGTTGTCCCAGAAGGCGACGGAATCGGGCCGGACATCTGGCGGGCGTCCGTGCGGGTCTTCGACGCAGCCGTTGAGAAGGCGTTCGGCGGTGAACGCAAAATCGCCTGGTATGAAGTATTCGCCGGTCAGAAATCCTACGACCGCTATGGAAGCTGGCTGCCCGACGATACCACCAAGGCATTCCGCGAGTTCATCGTGGG
>JACZXW010000004.1 GCA_022571415.1 Pseudomonadota bacterium | reverse complement strand
TCAGAATCGCCATCACCAGCTGGACAACGACGCTGGCATTGAGGACCAGGTCCAAAATGGAAATGGGTTCATTCACCGATTCTCTCCATCAATGTTTCTCCATCAGATTCTTCAGGCTTCTTCATCAAACATCTTCATTAAACAGATCGGGCGCTTTTTTTGTTCCTGGGGGTGTTAGGCCAAAATGCAGATAAGCACGGCGGGTCGCGATTCGCCCCCGCGGCGTGCGCATCACAAACCCCTGTTGGATCAGGAAGGGTTCATAAACGTCTTCGATGGTATCGCGTTCCTCACCAACCGCAGCCGCAAGGCTGTCAACGCCCACCGGGCCGCCATCGAACTTTTCAATCATCGCCATCAACAATCGTCTGTCCATATGATCAAAGCCATTGGCATCCACATTCAGCATATCCAGTGCCGCATCAGCAACTTCTCGAGTTATGTAACCGTCGGCCTTTACCTCGGCAAAATCCCGGACCCTGCGCAGCAGCCGGTTCGCAATTCGCGGCGTACCACGGGATCGCACCGCAATCTCCCCTGCTCCCTCCTTGTCACAGGTAACACCCATCAACCTTGCTGATCTAATCAGGATCCCTGTTAAATCTTCGACACTATAAAATTCCAATCGTTGCACGATGCCAAACCTGTCCCGCAACGGAGAAGTCAGCAATCCCGTCCTTGTTGTAGCCCCCACAAGTGTAAAGGGGGGCAAATCCAGTTTAATTGATCTCGCCGCCGGACCCTCTCCAATCATCAGATCCACCTGGTAGTCTTCCATTGCCGGATAAAGCACTTCTTCAACCGCCGGTGCTAAACGGTGAATTTCATCTATGAAAAGCACATCACCACTTTCCAGACTAGTTAGCGCCGCCACCAGGTCACCTTTTTTTTCAATGACCGGACCTGATGTGGATCTAATCTGCACGCCCATTTCATTGGCAATGATGATGGCCAATGTGGTTTTACCAAGACCCGGGGGGCCACAAATCAGCGTGTGATCCAGAGGTTCCTTTCTGCTTTTTGCCGCTGCAATGAAGATTGACATCTGTTCGCTGACGTCGGGCTGGCCAAGATATTCCGCAAAAGTTCCAGGGCGAATAGTCCAATCCTGTGAAATTTCCGCTGCATCAGCTTCCGCGGTCACCAGTCGGTCGGATTCAATCATTTCTTTTCATCTTTCAAATTCTCACAACCATCATGCCAGCGCTTTCAACGCCTGTTTAATCAATATTTCTACCTCGTCTCCAGGCTCTTCGATCTGAGCCAATGCCCTGGTGGCGTCCGATGGCCTGTAGCCAAGTCCCACCAACGCCGATTCAGCATCCACCAGCGCCTCCTTCCTGACATTGACTGGGCCAGCGACTGGCAACTCACTCTCCCATTGGCTCAGTTTGCTGCCCATTTCCACAATCAGCCTTTCAGCCATCACATTGCCGACCCCTGGAATAGCATTCAACGTTTTTAAGTCCTTATCGCGGACACATTGAACAAACACTTCAGTTTCAACACTGGAAAGAATCGCCACTGCTACTTTCGGGCCTACTTTATTGACCTTTATCAGCAATCGAAAGAGTTCTCTTTCCCTTTGAGTAAAAAAACCATACAAGAGTTGGGCATCCTCGCGCACAACCATGTGAATATGCAGACTGGTGTCGCCATTGATCTCACTCAGGCGATAGTAGGTGGAATGGGGAATTTCTATCTCGTAGGCGACTCCGGACACATCGATCAACACAAGTCCCATGGTCTTTTCAAGAATTCTTCCGGTAATCCTGCCAATCATTTTTCCACCTTTTTCAGACGACCGCGACTGAATGAGTGGCTAGAAACCTCTCCCAGACGTTCAAGACCACTCCGGGTATTGATATGACACAGGGCAATGGCCAGCGCATCCGCTGCATCCATCTGGGGTTTCCCCGGTAATTTCAACAGCATCTGCACCATATGCTGCACCTGCTCTTTGCGCGCGGCGCCGCTGCCTACCACAGCCTGCTTGACCTTACGCGCCTCATACTCATATACCGGCAGACCCAGGTTTGCGGCTGCGACGATGGCGACCCCTCGCGCATGACCAAGTTTCAATGCTGATGCAGCGCTACGGGCCATAAAGATCTGTTCAATCGCCAGCTCATCGGGAACAAATTCGTTGATGATTTGAGTGACGCCGCTAAATATCTCTTCGAGCTTTTCCGGGAGGGTCGCTTTATCAGTGGTGCGAATGCAACCACTTGTAACATATTCCTGGCGTGTGCCGGTGGCAGCCACCCTGACAACGCCATAGCCGGTGACCCTGGAACCCGGATCGATGCCTAGAATCAACAGCCCTGAGCTGTTCTTGTGAAAAACCATATCGTAGGGAATCAATGGAGCAGGAGGGAGTTTAGCATACCCCGCTAAATTCAGGTTTCAGGGAGCTTCCGGCGAAGATCAAATTTCCCCGGGAAAGTTGGCATTCGTGTAAACATTAGTTACATCATCTAGGTCTTCAAGCTGATCCAGCAGGCACAACACCTTCTCCGCTGTTTCATGATCAAGATCGCAGTAATTCTGTGGCACCATTGACACCTCAGCGACAGCCGCGTCAAAACCGTCTTTTATCAATGCCTCTTTCACCGTCAAAAAATCCTCAGGTGCGGTTATCACCTCAATGGAACCTTGTTCGTCCACATCGACATCCTCGGCGCCTGAATTGACGGCAATTTCCATAATGGCATCCTCATCGGCTCCGGGAGCAAAATTGATTTGCCCCTTTTCCTTGAAGAGATAGGCGACGGAACCATCGGTACCCAGATTGCCTCCGGATCTGGTAAAGGCGTGACGAACTTCACCTACCGTACGGTTGCGATTATCAGTCATTGTCTGCACCAGTATCGCCACTCCGCCGGGACCATAGCCTTCATAGGTCAGCGCCACCAGCTCAGCACCGTCCTGCCCACCGGCACCCCTGGCGATGGCCCTCTCCATGGTATCTTTGGGCATCTGGGCACTTTTGGCTTTATCGACTATCGTTCGCAACCCGGGATTATCTTCGATGTTGCCGCCGCCATCGCGTGCTGCGACGGTCAGTTCACGGATAATCTTGGTAAATATCTTCGCGCGTTTAGCATCCTGACCGGCCTTGCGATGTTTGATATTGCTCCATTTGCTGTGCCCGGCCATGACTCTTCCTAGTACCCATCAATTCTAGATGGATGGAGTACTGGGCTTCTTGACGCTGATACCCAGATCATAAAGTTGATCCGCATCGATCTCACTGGGGGCGGACGTGAGCAAGCAAGTGGCGGTTTGTGTTTTCGGGAAGGCAATGACATCCCTGATCGCAGTGGACCCTGTCATAAGCATCACCAGGCGATCGAGTCCGATGGCAATTCCGCCATGAGGAGGGGCGCCATACTTTAACGCATCCAACAAGAAGCCGAACTTCAGATGAGTTTCATTATCAGACAATCGCAATACCCTGAATATCGCCCGTTGAAGGTCTGCCTGATGGATACGAATGGAACCACCACCGACTTCATGCCCATTGATCACAATATCATAAGCCTTGCTCAATACCGCACCGGGATCAGCTTCTATTTCTTCGATACTACCTAACGGGTGGGTAAAGGGATGATGTACTGCGGTCCAACCGCCGTTGGCATTTTGTTCAAACATGGGAAAGTCTGTTACCCAGCAGGCAGCCCATTCCTTCTCATACAGATCAAGGTCTTCACCCAGCTTCGAGCGCAGCGCACCAATTGAGTCATTCACCACCCGGGTTTTATCGGCACCAAAAAATATGATATCCCTGTCCTCAGCACCCACTCGTTCAAGGATGTTCATCACAACCTCATCCGGCAAGAACTTGAGGATGGGCGACTGCAGGCCCTCGATACCTTTAGCGATATCGTTGACCCTGATATAGGCGAGGCCCCTGGCACCATAGATACCTATAAACTTAGTATAATCGTCGATATTCTTGCGGCTTAAACGATCACCACCAGCTAGCTTCAGTGCAACCACGCGGGAATTATCATCGTTTGCCGGGCCACTGAAAACCTTGAATTCCACACCTTTCACCAGGTCAGCAACATCGACGAGGGGCAGATCAAAACGTAAATCCGGCCGGTCGCTGCCGTATTTGTTCATGGCATCCGCGTAGCTAAGTACAGGCAATTCGCCAAGGTCTACGCCAATCGTTTCAGCAAACAGCTGCTTCAGCATATCCTCAGTCAGTGACATGATTTCCTGTTCTTCCATGAAGGAAGTTTCTATATCAATCTGTGTAAACTCCGGCTGCCTGTCAGCGCGTAAATCTTCATCACGGAAACAACGGGCGATCTGGTAATAACGATCAAAGCCGGAAATCATCAACAGTTGTTTGAAGAGTTGCGGTGACTGGGGTAATGCAAAGAAATGACCGGGGTATGTTCGGGATGGCACAAGATAATCCCTCGCTCCCTCGGGTGTCGCCTTGGTCAGGATTGGAGTTTCGATGTCCACATACCCCCGTTCATCCAAATAGCGGCGGATGAAATGAGTGACCCGGGAACGCAAACGCAGTTTCTTCTGCATTTCGGGTCGTCGCAGATCCAGGTATCGATATTTCAGGCGAATGTCTTCGCCTACTTCCGAGTATTCATCCAATTGAAAAGGCGGCGTCTCTGCGCGATTGAGTATCGTCAGCTCGATTCCCAACACCTCGATCTGCCCCGTCGCCATCTTCGGATTTATAGCAAGTTCATCCCTAGCCCTGACCTTCCCCAAGATATTAAGCACAAACTCGTTCCGTACCTCGTCCGCCAGAGCAAAGCTTTCTTTAGTATCCGGGTCAAATACGACCTGTACAATACCCTGGTAGTCGCGCACATCAAGAAAGATGATTCCACCATGATCACGACGCCGATGAACCCAGCCACATAGGGAAACCTCATCACCGATATGAGTATCCCTGAGTTGGCCACAGTGGTGGCTGCGCATTGTTGTTACCCCTAAATAATGTCTGGAATGGATTAGATCTAGTTGGAGGATGAACCGGAAGTTGATCCGCTTTTACCAGAGCCACGTCCGCTTGTTGAAGAACTGCTTCCACCTTTGGCAGCGCTGCTGCCGGCTCTATTTGACGAGCCGCTGTCGGCACTTTTCGAGGAACCGCTGTCGGCACTTTTCGAGGAATCGCTGTCGGCGCTATCATCCCTACTGACATTTCTCTTATCGCCGGTCTTAAAATCAGTTTCATACCAGCCACTACCTTTCAGCCTGAAAATCGCAGCAGATACCAATTTTTTCAGCCTGGGCTGCTCGCACTCAGGGCAGTCCTTCAAATGATCATCGCTGAGCTTCTGAAGTTTTTCCAGCTTGTTTCCACAAGCGTCGCACTGGTATTCATAGATTGGCATTGGCTCCTTTCCTGTAATTGTTTATCGAGTACTGTGGGCGGCCGCGAATTATAACCTAATGGAAACAAAAGGCGACCCTGAACCTACAATTACAGTATTAACCACCGCTAGAACCTGCTGGAAGAAAGCTATGATTCCAAAAAAGGCACGCTATTGCTTGCTAGGGCTAAGGCAATCATATATAAAAGGCCCTCTATTGGGGAGGGCAGGAATTGCCTTTTTTTTAGGCCTGAAATAAGCCCACCTCGATGGACATTTACCCGGCGGATTCTGGAAAGAAGACCCGGGTATTAACTTAAATCTATTTTACATACGTCTACATATAAGGATTAACGAATGGCTGCAAAGAAGGCGAAAGCCAAGAACAAAACTGCCGCTCCAAAGGTCAGGAAGCTACCAGCAATCAAGGATAAGTATACGAAAGGTTCTATCCTGTCCGAAATTGCTAACAACACGGACCTTTCCAAGAAGCAGGTTGGGGCAGTTTTTGACGAACTTTCAACGCTCATCGAGAGGCATGTCAAGAAAGGTGGAGCAGGCGAGTTCACTTTGCCAGGTTTATTAAAAATCAAGACCGTAAAGAAACCTGCACGCAAAGCCCGTAAGGGAGTACCTAACCCGTTCCGTCCAGGTGAGTTAATGGATATCGCTGCCAAACCGGCGAGCACAAAGATTAAGGTACTGCCATTAAAAGGTCTCAAGGAATTCGTTTAATTCATGGATTCAGGGAACGTCTGATAAAGGGCCGCTCTTGCGGCTCTTTATTGTTTTATGTATTGCGTTCAAACTCGTTTCCGGGAAAAGACGTGAGACCCAGAGTATTTTCACCTGTTGGCAGGCTGTTATCACTGTCAAGAAGCC
The DNA here is from genome assembly GCA_022571415.1 of Pseudomonadota bacterium. GTDB lineage: Bacteria > Pseudomonadota > Gammaproteobacteria > Pseudomonadales > Azotimanducaceae. The sequence goes on along the minus strand of JACZXW010000004.1, from coordinate 51,240 downwards.
ACTAAGATTACCAGCCAGGGAATCAACCACCACTTTCAACAAGCAACATCAGCCGATAGGCGGAGCCATCAGCTACTAACAAAGAGCCATCAGCTACTAACAACGAGCCATCAGCTAGTAACAAAGAGCCATCAGCTAATAACAACGAGCCTTCAGACAAAAAGAAATCCACAAGAAAGCAGATCATGAGAGCATCCAAATATACGATAGCCACCTTAAAGGAGACACCCGCTGACGCTGAGGTGATCAGCCACCAGTTGCTGATACGGGCTGGATTCATTCGCAAGGTCGCTTCCGGTATCTACAACTGGTTGCCCATGGGATTGCGGGTCCTGCGAAAAGTAGAGGCCATTATTCGCGAGGAAATGAATGAGACGGGCGCCATGGAAGTCCTGATGCCAATGATACAGCCGGCAGAACTGTGGCAGGAGTCAGGACGGTGGGAACAATATGACGAGGGCATGCTGTTAAAGTTCACCGACCGGCATAAGCGAGACTTCTGTTTTGGTCCGACCCACGAAGAAGTCATTACCGACCTGGTGCGTAACGAATTGAAAAGTCACCGGCAACTGCCGGTAAATTTCTATCAGATCCAGACGAAGTTTCGAGATGAAATACGGCCTCGCTTCGGTGTATTGCGTGCACGGGAATTCCTGATGAAAGACGCCTATTCATTTCACCTCAATCAGCAAAGCCTGGAAGAAACCTATCAGCTGATGTATGGCGCCTACAGCAATATCCTGAATCGAATGCAACTTGACTTTCGTCCTGTATTGGCGGACACCGGAAGTATCGGTGGTAGTGCATCAATCGAATTCCATGTCCTTGCGGATTCCGGCGAGGACAAGATAGCCTTTAGTTCCGAGAGCGACTACGCCGCCAATGTTGAACTCGCCGAAGCCCTCGCGCCGGAAAAAGACGAATCAAAGCCTGCCGTCAAGACGGAGATTGCCACTCCCGGCGTGCAGTCAATAGAGCAGCTAGTTGAATTCCTGGACGTGCCGGCCCGATCCACGGTGAAGACGCTGATCGTCAAGGGTGAAGATGAACCTCTCGTGGCGCTGGTGCTCCGTGGTGACCACCAATTGAACCCGCTGAAGGCAGAGAAGATCAAAGGCATAGCCTCGCCTCTCTCCATGGCAGTGGAGCCCGAAATTACCCGGGCGATTAACTGCGGGCTGGGTTCCATCGGACCTGTAAACCTTAAGCTGCCGATCTTTGCTGACCGGAGTGCCGTCGTCCTGGCCAACTTTGTTTGTGGTGCAAACAAGGATGGCTACCATCTGACCAACGTGAACTGGGTTCGTGACGTCCCCGCCTACTCTGTCTTTGACATCAGGGATGTCGTCGAGGGGGACCCCAGTCCCGACGGAAAGGGAATCCTGAGGTTCAAACGGGGAATTGAAGTTGGCCACATTTTTCAGCTGGGTCAGAAATATTCAACGCCAATGAATGCCACGGTGCTCGACGAGAATGGCAAGTCGGTCGCCATGAGCATGGGTTGTTACGGGATGGGGGTTTCGCGCCTCGTGGGCGCGGTAATAGAACAAAAACACGATGATAAGGGCATCATCTGGCCCACCAGCATTGCACCTTTTCACGTGATCATTATTCCTATCAATGCACACAAATCGGAAGAGGTCGCAGCTACCGCCGAAAAACTCTATACCGACCTAACCGGGCTTGGCATCGAAGTACTACTTGATGACCGTGAAAGCTACCGTCCAGGTGCCAAGTTCGCAGATGCCGAGCTGATTGGTATTCCCCACCGCCTGGTTATCGGCGAAAGAGGGTTGGCAAACGGTACTATCGAATACGCCAACAGAAAATCCGGAGAATCGAGCGATCTTCCTCTCGATGGGTCTGCGTTACACCTGCAACAGCTCATTCAGGCGGAACTCAATCACCGGGGAAGCTAGGGAGCCTCTGATCGAGTATAAAAAGCAGTGCAGGTTCAAGGACCTGTCTGCAGGGCTTTAAGCAGGGAAGTTTCTGTCTGGGGTCCGATGAGTGTCGCCTGCAGGGCTCCGTCTGCCGAAAATATGAAGGTTGTTGGTAGGACTTCGGGTCGGGTGAAACCCAACTCATGGGACGGGTCTATGGCAAAAACCGGGAATGCAATTCTCATCTTTTCGACCTGTGCATGCATTTCCTCGGCATCCGGTTGATCAAAATTCACGCCAAATACGCTCACTTTGTCCTGGTGTTCTTCAGCAATTTTGTTTAACTCCGGTATCTCTTTTATGCACGGGCCACACCAGGTTGCCCAGTAATTTAGTATCAGCCATTTCCCTTTTAGATCGGAGTAGTGATAACCACGTCCTTTGGTATCAAAAAAATCAGGCTGCTCACAGGAAGCCAGTAACAACACGGCCATGGCTATAACTAACGATTTCCGCATCCGGTTCATTTCCTGATTGTCTGATGATGTGATCGAAACATACTCTCTAGGTCGGTTCCTAAAACCTCCTGGTTGTGACCGCATATTGATTTGAAAGTTTCCGAAAGCGTCGCCTCCCATCCCAACCTGCCGTCTATGCTCTGTACTGGCAATGGCCAGGGTAATTTTTCGTACAATTCCCACAGGGTGATTTCACTCAGATCTTTGAGTAACACCAGCCCGCCCTTTTCTACCGACCTGATCAGGTTTAGTGCCACCAGCTGCTGACGGTACTCAGTCCATTTCTCAAGATCAATTCTTGAGGCAAGCTCACGGATACTGTTTTCCGTCACCACCTCACCCTTCTGATGGGCCCGGTAGAAGACATCAAGAATGATCAACACCTGAAATAACGGCGCTTCCAACTTGTCACTTCCTTTGAATCGATATACGCCCAGGCTTTTCACCAATTCCCCGCCCATCAGGATGATGGTCCAGGACACATAAATCCAAAGCAGGAAAAGCGGCACCACAGCAAAAGTGCCGTAAATCAATTCGAAATTAGACCGTGACATAACAAATCCAAACATGAATTTAGCACTCTCGAAAACGGCAGCGACCAGCACGCCACCGATCATCGCATGCCGGAACGGCACCAGTGTATTGGGTACGACCGCATAGATAAGTGTGAAGGTGGCGGCGCTAAGAAGTACCGGCAGGAATCTTAGAAACGCCGGAGACTCAGCCACATCGCTGATCAGCGGGAGCGACAGGACATAGGTTGTCACACCAATGCCAAGCACAACCAGGAAAGGTCCTAAAGAGAGGACGGCCCAATACATCATCAGGCGCTGGAGGCCGCGTCTCGGCTCCTTGATACGCCAGATTTCATTAAACGTTCGCTCGATGGTGAACAGCATCAAAAATGCCGTGAACGCCAGGAACACTGCGCTTGGTATACTCAGTTTCTGCGCCTGCTCCGAAAAGCCCCGCAGATATTCCTGCATGACGGCGACATTTTCAGGAACGACATTGGTAAAGATGAAATCTTCCAGAATCCTGCCCATGCCACCAAAGGATTCAAATGTTGAAAGCACGGTGTACATGACCGTTAGCGCCGGTACGACTGCAAATAACGTTTGGTAGGTCAAGGCTGACGCCGTGGTATGGCAACGGTCCTCAACATAATGCCTTATGATGAAGCCAGCCAGATTCCAGGCCTGTCCGGTAATTCGTCTTACTTTTCCGATTACACACCCTCCTTGTTGTCCGGGGTTGCTCTCACTACAATGGTGCTAATGAATAAAGTTACAATTTATCACAATCCTCGCTGCTCCAAATCCAGGCAGACCCTTGAGTTGCTGAAAGAGAGAGACATCGACCCTGAGATCATCCTGTACCTTGAAACTGCACCCAGTTCATCCGAACTTACAACACTCGTTAGTTTGTTGGGTATGACGCCAAGAGAACTGTTGCGAACCTCTGAGCCGGAATACAAAGAGATGCGTTTGGACGACACCGATTTATCTGATGCCGATATTGTCAAAGCAATGGTAGATGCCCCCATTTTGATGCAGAGACCCATTGTAGTTTGCGGGGACAGGGCCTCGTTGGGCAGACCACCGGAACAGGTGCTGGATATTATTTCGATCTAATGAATAATTTTTTCACGGTACTCGAAATGAATCCGCAATTCAGGTTCAATGTCCTGACGCGCATCAAGCAGACTATCGCTGACTTTAATTTCATAGCGCCGGGTTGACACCTCGCCATTGAGGACTTCTGGCAGTTTCCTCAGGAAGTCTTCCATATGGTTGGTTTCGAAGTGCCCTTGCAGCGCTTCGACAGATTCCCATTCCTGGAACAACAACAATGTATTGGGGTCCGACAGGCCAACGTAAAACTCATAGGTGATACAACCAAATTCAGCTTTGCTGGCCGTGGCCATACACCGCATCATTTTAAGCGCGTCATCTCTTAACTCTGGTTTTACCGGGAATGTTCCGTGGACAATAATCATGGTTAATTCTGGACTAAGGACAATCCGGATTATACAGGCATTTACCATGCGAGACACCACTAGTTCGGATGAGCTGCACTGGCCAGTCACGGACCTTTAACCTCGATAAACTGGAAATGTAGAGCGGACCTGAGCTGCAGGTGTTATCTCCTCCCGGAAATTAAGCCAATATTACGTCGCAGCAATGTGGCCTTGATTTCGTCGAGTATCACAGGGTCATCAATGGTAGCGGGTGTCTCGTATTCCTTTCCATCTGCAATTTTTCGCATTACCTGGCGCAGGATTTTCCCTGACCTGGTCTTGGGTAATCTCGACACCACGGACGCTTTCTTGAAATTGGCGAATGCGCCGATCTGCTTGCGCACCATAGCCACAAGTTCCTGTTCAAGTTCATCTTCCGGTATGTTCGCACCATCTTTCAGCAGTAACAGACCTACCGGAATCTGACCCTTGTCCGGATCTTCGATGCCTATCACTGCACACTCGGCTACTGCGGAATGCGACGCGACAATTTCCTCCATCTCCCCGGTGGAAAGTCGATGGCCTGCGACATTGATCACATCATCGGTCCTGCCCATGATAAACAGATAGCCATCTTCATCGAAATACCCGCCATCGCCGGTTAAATAATAACCATCGTGTTGTACCAGGTAGGCATCAACGTAACGCTGGTGATCTCCCCACACTGTTGGCAGCCAGCCGGGAGGTAGCGGTAGTTTGATGACAACGTCTCCTTCCTCATTGGCGGGGAGCAGTTGATGTTCCGGAGACAGGATCCGGATGTCATGTCCAGGAACCGGCAGGCAGGCTGACCCTGCTTTACATTCCTGGGCCTCAATACCCATGGGATTACCGGCTATGGGCCAGCCGGACTCGGTCTGCCACCAGTGATCCACCACTGGAATCTTCAATGTGTCGCATAACCAGTGATAGGTCGATGGATCAGTCCTTTCACCTGCAACGAACAGGGTTTTCAGAGAGGATAAATCGTATTGCGCGCGCAATTCACTTGCAGGATCCTCCTTTCGAATAGCACGAAACGCTGTGGGCGCGGTAAAAAATACATTGACTTTGTGTTCCGAGATAACCCGCCAAAATGTCCCGGCGTCAGGAGTTCGTACAGGCTTACCTTCAAACAGGATGGTCGTACAACCAGCAAACAATGGCGCGTATACAATGTATGAATGCCCGACTACCCAGCCAATATCAGAGGCCGCCCAGTAAACATCTCCGGGACCCACGTCATAGACGGCCGCCATGCTGTAGAGCAGTGCCGTTGCATGACCACCATTATCGCGAACAACCCCTTTGGGTTTGCCGGTAGTTCCTGAAGTATAGAGAATATAGAGTGGATCGCTCGATTTCACCGGAACCCAGTCCACAGGTTCTGCCCTGGCAAGGCATTCCTGCCAATCCAGATCCCTGGCTCCCATTTGTGCCCGGCATTGCTCTCTCTGGACAATTACGCAGTGCTCAACCTGGTGCTGCGCCAGGGAGATCGCCTCGTCTACCAGCGGTTTGTACTCAACTACACTGGAAAATTCGATGCCGCAGGAAGCCGTAAGCAAGACTTTTGGTCTGGCATCATCAATCCTGGTCGCTAATTCCCTGGCGGCAAAGCCTCCAAATACAACAGAGTGAATGGCGCCAATACGTGCACAAGCCAGCATGGAAACGACCGCCTCAGGAATCATCGGCAGATAGATAATCACCCTGTCGCCCTTTGCAACACCAAGACTCGTCAAGACACCAGCAAATTGAGCAACTTCGTTTCGCAATTCATTGAAGGTGTACTTGCGCACGATACCGGTCACCGGAGAATCATAAATTAACGCAACCTTCTCACCCCTGCCGGCTTCTATGTGGTAATCCAGCGCCAGATACGATGAGTTCAGTTCCCCATCCGGGAACCAGGCATCATTACCATTTGCATCTTTACCTAAAATAATTTCTGGCACTGTTGACCAGGCGACTCGACGAGCCTGGTCACGCCAGAACGATATGGGGTCACTAAGTGATTTCTCGTATTCGGTGCGATAACTCAAAAGCACATTCTCCATCTGCAGGTGGAAGCAAAACCATACCAGAAATAACGCCAGTACAGGCAAGTCCTGCTGCCATAAAAAAAGGGATCAGATGATCCCTTCTTATTTGCTTATTTGCTTATCTGCTGCTCTGCTAATTTTCGAACCAGGCCCGAATTCCCCTTCTTCTGCAACGAGTTATCTGCGCCTTTTGCGCTTGTGCTTCATCGCTTCAAGCTGCGCTTTGGATGGCTGAGCTTTGAGTAACTTCTTATAAGTCTGCGCACGCTTTGAAATCTTTTTGTGGGAAACATAGAAATCTACTGCCTTTTGCCAGGCACCTTTCAACCCATGCAGGTTTATGGAGACTGTGGTGTTAACGATCTTTCCTGCCTTGGATGACATGATGCCAATCTGAAATACCGGTGTTCTGGTGCCACTTTTCTCTGTCTTCATTCTAAACAGAATGCCGCGAACCTTGCCGCCTTTGTCGAACAAGGCAGTTTTGACCGCTTCCGCTTTTGCCCTGGCCTGCTTTTTTTCAAGTACTGCATCACGTACTTCTGCAGCATTTTTAATCTTGGCTCGAGCTGCACCGCGAAGACGTTTGCCATTTGCCTTGAGTGAAAAATACTCCTGGTAAGTCTTACCCGCGATTTGACGTCTGACTCGAAAACCATGGAAGCGGGTAGTATCAAGCAATTCTACGCTCATCTTAGTTACCTATATGTGTTAGTTGCATGGGCTTACATTGTTCGTGCGGGGCTGCTCCCGACAACCCCACTATATCTGTTATCGAATCGACCAGGTTGTGAAAATAGAGTCGCCGGTAGAATTCTCAAGAGGCGCAATACTACATTAATTATCGGCAAAATGAATCTACAATCCATGATTTCTCAGCACATTAACCAGGCACTGACGACACAGCTCCACTCGCAACTAACGACTCTATTTCGCTCTCAGCGTAACCCGCATCGGCCAGCACCGCTGCAGTATCTTCCCCGGCAATCCTGGGGCCGTGAGACAGTCCCACTTCTGTCCTGCTGAATCTGGGCGCGGGTGCTGGTTGCAGGACATTATCGAGTTCAATGAAGGCGTTGCGGGCCTGGTTGTGAGGATGATCTGCGACTTCTTCCAGCGACAGCACCGGTGCAAAACACACATCTGATCCCTCCATGATTTCACACCATTCATCACGGGTTTTTGATTTAAAAACCCGCGTAATTTTATCCTTGTATCCGGGCCATCGACTCTGGTCCATCTGAGCGGAAAATTCATCCGGGTCCAGGCCTGTTTTCTCCAGCAAGAGTGCATAAAATTGAGGTTCGATAGAACCAATGGATATAAACTTACCATCCGAGGTTTCGTAGGTGTCATAGAAATGCGCACCTCCATCAAGCATGTTGCTGCCACGATCGTGTGTCATTACGCCGCCCGCAGCCATGGAAAAGAACATTGCCATCAGGATGGCCGTGCCATCCACCATGGCAGTGTCAACTACCTGCCCCTTGTTGGAATTTTGTGCTTCAAGAATCGCGCAAACCAGGCCAAAAGCGAGGACCATACCGCCACCGCCAAAATCACCCACCAGGTTCAGTGGTGGTACGGGTTTCCCGTCCTTTGGCCCAATTGCGTGCAAGGCGCCTGCGAGTGATATGTAATTAATATCATGCCCGGCTGCCTGCGACATGGGACCTTCCTGTCCCCAACCCGTCATCCGGCCGTAGACCAGCTTCGGGTTCCTGGCCATACAATCCTCGGGACCGAGACCAAGCCGCTCTGTGACCCCTGGTCGGAATCCTTCAAACAAGGCGTGCGAACTCTCGCATAACTTGAGGATCACTTCTTTGCCGGAATCACTTTTCAAGTCGACCGCTATGGATTTTCGACCTCGAGTCAGAACATCACGCCCACGTGAAGATCGACCACCCGTGCGGTCCACGCGAATCACCTCGGCCCCCATATCCGCCAGCATCATTCCGCAAAATGGCCCGGGCCCGATACCCGCAAGTTCAATCACTTTTATACCTGTTAGTGGTCCCACCTGGTTACTCCCTGCAATAAATCAGATTGACCTATTTAGTCACAATCAAAATTCCAGGGCAACAGCTGCTCGATCCAGCTATGATTCGAGGGAACACTGGAAACTGTCCATGAGCGAACTGCTTGAACATATAGAAATCGAACCTGCCCGTGAGGCATTGGCGTCAGTCATCTGGCTGCATGGACTAGGTGCAGATGGTCACGACTTTGAACCCATCGTGGCGGAACTGGGTCTGCCGGAATCACTCCCTGTTCGTTTTATATTTCCACATGCGCCTGTTCGACCAATCACCATCAATGGTGGAGAGGAAATGCGGGCATGGTACGACTTCATCCCGCATTCGGAAACTTCCGGGGGCGAAGATATCATCCAATCAGCGGCAGAAGTCCGGCTTTTTCTCGAACGGGAAATTGAGCGCGGCATTGCACCGGACAGGATAATCCTTGCAGGATTTTCCCAGGGTGGTGTGATCGCGCTGCAGACTGGACTTCGATACGAGCACAGGCTGGCGGGAATCCTAGGCCTTTCCACCTACCTGCACGACGTCAGTAGCACGGAAAATGAGCTGACCGACGCCAACCTCGCCATTCCCGTCATGATGGCCCATGGCACGATGGATCCAATGATCCCCATCATGCGCGCCGCAACTTCGCGGGAAAACCTTATCCGCCTCGGCTACGATGTCAGGTGGTTCGACTATCCCATGGGACACCAGGTATGTGTCGATGAAATCGAGGAGATATCCCGGTTTTTCCAGGAGGTGTTATAGATGATGAACGGAGCCTTCTCGCTCAAATCCAAATCATCCGGTGCCTGGCTCGATGCGATCATGAATAATTTCGACGCATTCCTTCTCGACCATGCTGCCAACGAGCGTAAAGCTTCATCCATGGCCATGTCCATGGTCGCCCATTACCCTGATAAAGACCGCTTGCTTGAGGCCATGATCGATCTGGCACTGGAAGAACTGAATCATTTCAGGCAGGTTGTGAAACTGGTCAGAAAACGAGGCCTGCTGCTGGCTCCAGATGAAAAGGACCCCTATGTGAACCAGCTGCGCGCCAGCATCAGGCGCGGCAAGCAGCATTATTTCCTTGATCGCCTGCTGTCTGCAGCCGTCATCGAAGCCCGCGGTGCAGAAAGGTTCGCTCTTATTGCCGACAATATTGACGATGAGGAACTGAAGATATTTTACGCGGCGCTGGCGAAATCAGAAGCTTCTCATCATCTTCTCTTCATCGAACTGGCGCATCACTACTTCGATGCCGACGAGGTAAAAACTCGACTAAGCGATTGGTTGACGATAGAAACGAAAATTATCGAAGAACTGCCAGTCCGCGCACGTCTGCACTAGGCATGCTGAACCGGGATAAGAAAGCGGTCTACAAGTACCTGCAGAATTACGCTGAACCCGAATCCAACTCGCTGCCAGAATTACCATGCTTCGATCATTGCCTGGTCATTCCGGTGTTCGATGAGACCTTCGAAAACCTGGAGCGTGTCTGGCGAGGCATTAAAGACAACTACCTCGTTATCCTGGTCGTCAACGCGCCCTGCGAACAACACGCTGCAACACTGAAGTTGATGCATGAAGCGACTAGTCGCGCCACGAAAGTGGAATCAAAGGGGCGCTGCACCTATTTACGCGGAACACCGGACATTCTGCTGGTGGATCGCTGCAGCGCAGACAACACAATAGCACCGCGTCAGGGGGTCGGACTCGCCCGTAAGATCGGCGCCGATATTGCGCTGAGGTTAATATCCCAGGACATTGTCAGGTCACATCGAATCTCCAACACCGACGCCGATGCTGTTCTGCCCGGTGATTATTTTGCAACGCAACTGGCGGACAAAGATGCCGCTCTCGTCTTTTCATTTTCACACCAGCATGAAACAGGCCTGCAGGTTCCAACCCTTCTTTATGAGATTTCAATACTCTATTACGCATGTGGCCTGGATTGGGCAGGATCTAGCTATGGCCACACCTGCCTGGGTTCTACCATGGCTGTCAGCGCGATTCACTACGCAAAAGTCAGGGGTTTTCCGAGGCGCAATGCAGCTGAGGATTTCTATCTGCTGAACAAGCTGGCCAAGACCGGCGCTATCCGCAGAATACTAACGACGCCGATCACACTTGCTGGCAGGTTATCGAACCGGGTACCGGTCGGCACCGGACCCGGCATCGGAAAAATCGCTGAGCTGGACAGTCCTCTCGATGACTATCACTTCTATCATCCTCGTATCTTTGCCCTACTCAAGGAATTTCTGCTAACCCTGACAACCACATGGGACACGCCAGGCACATTCGCGAGTGCAGCGCCTGAAATACAACACTACTGCCAAGCACACAATCTGCTTGAGTTCATTGCTAAACAACGCGCACACCATAAGCAGGAACGCGTGTTCAACAAATTTCTATCCGACTGGTTCGATGGTTTCAGGACACTCAAATTTATCCACTTTGTGAGAGATCATTCCCTACCTTCTGTTCCCCTTAGCGAACTCGGTGCAGCCGAATTTGTTGACGCGGCATTATTGAAGGATCTGTCACTACTAAAGCAACAGCTTTCCGGACGGCTGTTCCAACAGGCTCCCGGATAAGCGGAGATAAAAAAATCGACTCGGACATGCTAAAATTGACTGAGTATGTACAAAATTTTTATAGATGGGCAGGCTGGCACCACCGGCTTACAAATTCACCAAAAACTACAGGATCGGGCTGACCTTGATCTCCTGTGCATCAGCGATGCCGACAGGAAAAACAACGACGCGAAGCGGCAGATCATCGAAGAAGCGGATGTGGTCATCCTTTGCCTGCCCGACAAGGCGGCGATAGAGACAGTTCAGTTGGCGCCTGAAGGCAAAACCAGGTTTATCGATGCCAGTACCGCACACAGGACAAATGAGGCCTGGGTCTACGGATTGCCGGAAATGAACGAAACGCAAAGGTCCCTGATACAATCCGCGCACCTGGTGTCAAATCCGGGTTGCTATCCGACCGGCTTCCTTCTGCCGATTCTTCCACTGATTGCGCAGGGATGGTTGAACCCCTCCTCTAAAATATCCTGCAGTGCCATCACAGGCTACAGTGGTGGTGGTCGGAAAATGATAGAAGCCTTTGAGCTGCAGGCGAAAAAGAGACCAGACGAACTCTGGCATTCAAGACCTTATTCCCTACATCTTAGACACAAACATCTGGACGAAATGAAACACTTTTCCGGGTTGGATACTGAACCGATTTTCCTGCCCGTCGTGGGCCATTTTGAACAGGGAATGCTGGTCAGCATCGGGCTCTTCAGCGAATTTTTCTTTTCCGAGGTCAGTCCGGATCGGGTGTACGAACTGCTCGCCTCTACCTATAGAGATGAGCCCTGCATCAATGTGTTTGGCCCGAAAGATGAATCGCAACTCCTCGATGGATTCCTGGATCCACAGGCCAACAATGGGACCAACTCCCTGGACATTTTTGTCTTCGGACACGAGCAACAAATCCTGCTGGTTTGCCGTTTGGATAACCTGGGTAAAGGTGCATGCGGCGCCGCCATCCAGAACCTCAACCTGATGCTAGGCAAAGCGGAGCTCGAAGGGCTTTCTCTGTAAGCGACCGCATTTGAAGGTTACAAGCATGAAACTCCGCGATTTATCTGAAGACGAACTGAAGGCACGGCAGTCGGAATTAAAAGCCGTGTACGATCAATTCAAGGAATCACGATTATCCCTCGACCTGACCCGAGGGAAACCGTCTACAGAACAACTCGACTTGTCCAACGATCTTGATGGAATTCTCGAAGGATTTTTCCTCCTCCAGGATGGCACCGATGTCCGCAACTATGGCGGTATCCTGGGAATTCCGGAGGCTCGCCAACTGGGCGCCGACATTCTCTCATTGCAACCCTCACAGGTCCTGGTCGGCGGCAACAGCAGCTTGACACTAATGTACAACCTGATCGCTCACATGATCCCGGAATGGCAGGGCGAGAAGCAGGCATCAAACAGCAAAGTGAAGTTCATCTGCCCGGTTCCTGGCTATGACAGGCATTTTACCATCTGTGAATCCTTTGACATCGAAATGATTAACGTCAACTTCCTGCCATCGGGACCCGATATGGAGACGATTGAGGAACTGGTCGCGCGAGACCCGATGATCAAGGGTATATGGTGCGTACCTAAGTACAGTAATCCCAGCAGTCATAGCTATGATGAGGACACGGTTAAAAGATTTGCCAAACTCGGGAATCTGGCAGGTGCAGATTTTCGTATCATGTGGGACAACGCCTATGTGGCTCACCATCTGACTGACAAACCTGTCCGGCTGCCGGACCTGATGGCGCTGGCGCAAGAAGCAGGAACCGAAGATAGCGTCGTGATGTTCGCTTCTACCTCGAAAGTAACTTTCGCAGGTGCCGGGATTTCCTTCCTGGGCACGTCAGAAAAAAATCTGAAAGCCTTCGAGAAGTTCCTGGTGCCCCAGGTCATCAGTTTCGATAAAGTGAACCAGCTGCGTCACGTGCGCTTCCTGAAAGACTTGGACACACTCGCTGCGCATATGAATAAACACAGGGCATTGCTGGAGCCTAAATTCGAAATGGTACAGAAAAAACTGCAGGCAGCAGTCGGCGACAAGGATATCGCCGAATGGACCCGCCCGGATGGTGGCTACTTTATCTCACTCAACACCCTGCCGGGCATTGCCAGTGTCGTTGTCGAACTTGCTGCCAGTGCTGGGGTAAAACTCACGCCTGCCGGGGCTACCTTTCCCTATGGTCTGGACCCAGAAAACAGGAACATTCGCGTCGCACCCACTTTCCCATCCCTTGAAGACCTGGAAAAGGCACTGGACGTTTTTGTTGTTTGTCTCGAACTCGCCTCGCTCAACCGTTTACTAGCCCAATAGATGGGCCAACTTTCAGCTCTTGATACCGCGGTGCTGGCCCTCTATCTCGGGGGTCTTTTTGCGATGGGCCTGTACTTCTCCGGCAAAAACAACACGACAGAGGAATATTTTCTCGGTGGCCGAAGATTCAAGGGATGGGTTATTGGCCTGAGTCTGGTCGGTACCTCCATCAGTTCCATTACATTCCTCGCCTACCCCGGCGATGCCTATAAAACCGCCTGGCTGCGTTTCCTGCCTAATCTGATGTTACCGGTGGCTGTAATTATCGCAGTGAAGTATTTCCTGCCTTTCCTCCGAACGGACAAAACGACCACTGCCTATGAGTTCCTGGAATTTCGATTTGGACCATCCATCCGGATATACGGTGCCGTCGCCTTTATCATTGCACAGATCGTCCGGATCAGTCTGATCCTGTACCTGGTATCACTGGTGTTGCAGGAAATCACCGGCCTTGATGCAACCTTGTGCATTCTCATTGGCGGTATCGTCGTTGCAGCCTACACCATTGTCGGTGGCATCAATGCCGTCATCTGGACGGATGTCATACAGACCATTGTGCTGCTGTTAGGCGGAGCAGTCTGTCTTCTGGTCATTGTCATGGCACTGCCGGGTGGCTTTAGCCAAATTCTTGATGTCGCAACCCATGACGGGAAACTGGCGTTTGCTGAACTGCGCAACGGCAACCTTGTACCCGTTGGCTGGGAACTCAGCTTGCAGAGCAAAACCGCTAGCATGATGCTGATCATCGGTCTCCTTAGCTGGCTAACAGAATATTCAAGTAACCAGAACACGGTGCAACGATTTTGTGCTGCCAGGTCCGCACATGAAGCACGCAAAGCGATGTACATTTGCGCCGCGGTCAGCTTGCCGACCTGGGCTTTCTTCATGTTCCTGGGTACGGCGCTGTACGTTTTTTTTCAGGTATTCCCCGCAGCACAAGCAAGCGAAATATTACTGGGGGAAAGAAAGGCTGAGGAAATCCTTCCCTTTTTCATTATTAATCACCTGCCCTCGGGATTGGTGGGCCTGGTGGTGGCTGCGGCCCTGGCCGCAGCCATGTCTTCCCTGGACAGCAGCATCAATGCCATCTCCACGGTCTCCATCTCCGACATTTATCGCCGCCACATCAACAAGGAATCGGATGACGCGCATTATTTACGGGTCGCAAAAATAATCGCCACCGTTACCGGCACGGTGATGATCCTCGGCGCCATCTACCTTACCGAAACAGAAACCACCACCCTGCAGGATACCGCCATGATCCTGACATCGTTGCTGGCGGGCGGATTGCTGTCTATTTACTGCATCGGCTTCTTCACCGAACGTGGCGACGCCCGGCATATCCTGTTCGGCATCAGCGGTACAATGATATTTACCGCCTGGACCATCGCCAGTTCGAGATCACTCATTAGTGACGCATTAAGTTTTCCTTTCGATCTTTATTACACTGGTCTGATAGGCAATATCATCATGTTTATCCTGGCTTTTGGCTTAAGCCTGGTGTTGGTCTCCGGCAAAGACTCTCTACCAAAGCCCGTCTAGGGAAAGCAGGTCTGGCAATCTGGTCGTGATATGATGCGCGCACCCATGAAGTTTATTAAGAAATTCTTTTCCGAATCCCGGGACCGATCTGAAGAAGATAACCCCATCGAGATTGGCGGGGACTTCGCTCTATTGGATCTGCCAGATGAACTGAACGACGCCATCGCCAATCTGGGATTCACACGATGCACACCGGTGCAAAAAGAGGTGCTGCCTTTTAGCCTGGACGGCAAGGATATCATTGCCCAGGCACAAACCGGAACCGGAAAGACTGCGGCTTTTCTTATTTCCATTATCACCTATGACCTGGAAAACCCTGAACTCAACCAGCGTCCCCCGGGGATGCCATTCGCACTGATCATTGCCCCCACACGAGAACTCGTGCTGCAAATCAGCAAGGATGCTGATGACCTCGCCGGCAATACCGATATCGTCATCGTTCCCGTGGTCGGCGGCATTGACTATGAAAAGCAAAAAAAGGCGCTGGCAAAACCTGTTGGCATCGTCGTGGCAACACCTGGAAGGCTTCTGGATTTTTGCCGTTCAAATGTTATCGATTTATCACAGGTCGAGTTATTGATCATCGATGAAGCAGACAGAATGTTAAGCATGGGTTTCATTCCTGACGTCAAAGCGATCATCCAGCGCACACCAAACAAAAGCCGCAGACAAACCCAGCTTTTCAGCGCAACCTTCAGTGAAGACATCAGGCGCCTGGCGGCAAACTGGACACTGGATCCCGTAAGGATAGAAATAGAACCGGAACAGCTGGCAGTCAATACCGTGCATCAAGTCGTGTACCTTACGTCTGAAGAAGACAAATACAAGGTGCTGTACAACCTGATCAAGGTGCATGATCTGAGTAAAGTCCTCGTGTTTCTGAATCGCCGGGATGAGACACGAAAGCTGGAAGATAAACTTTACCGGCATGGTTTCAAAACCGGCCTGTTAACCGGTGAAGTACCGCAGAAAAAACGTATCAGGACATTAGATCAATTTAAACAGGGTGAAATAGAGATATTGGTCGCGACCGACGTGGCTGGACGTGGAATACATGTGGATGATATCAGTCACGTGGTCAACTACAACCTGCCGGAAGATCCGGAAGACTATGTTCACCGCATAGGCCGGACTGGAAGAGCAGGTGCTAGCGGTATATCTGTGAGTCTCGCTTGTGAGACCGATTCCTTCATGTTGCCAGGCATAGAAGAATTATTGGGGAATCCACTTGCTTGTGAACAACCTGCAATGGAGTTGTTAAATGACGTCCCTCCACCGGTAAGAAAGTCTCGCCAGCGTTCATCCGGTGAGTATAACGCCGGTAGAAAGCCACGCAGGTAACGAAAGGTGAATGAAAAACCCAGCAAAAAGCCCCTACCACTCCTGACCGCGCACGATATCGAGAACATGGCTGAATCTGTCAACATCCATCAGTTCAATGACAACGCTGTGCGTCACTCACGATCACTGGGAGACCATCTGGGCCTGTCAACAATAGGCATTCACCTGGTCAGGCTTGAACAGGGACATGAATCTACACAGTTCCACTTTCATCATTGCGATGAGGAGTTTATCTATATACTTTCGGGATCAGGTGTCGCCGAAATAGGTGATGTGGAGTATGAGATTTCGGTTGGGGATTTTATGGGATTTTGTCAGCAGTCATTGCCACATTCCCTGCGCAACCCGAACAGTGAGGACCTCGTCTACCTTATGGGAGGTAGTCGTAGTGAAATCGATATTTGCGACTACCCACGAATCAATCGACGCTTGTACCGAGTTAAAGGTAAAAAAGAGTACGTGGATATGGAACATTTACACAATGTCCCCGATAAAAAACCCTAACTTCATGCTCGTTGCAGGCACTTGCCTGCTGCTCATGGGATGTCAAAGTGAACAGACCATCAGCGAGCCACTCCTCATCGGCTACGTCACCAACTCCCAAGGCTTTCCAGTCGTCAATCGTAACAACCAGAAATATATTTTGGCGCGCCAGTCAAAAATCTACCCAGCTGACGTATTCGATACGAACAAATCATCCAAAGTGGAGATATCACTGCGGGACAACACGATTATTACGCTGGGCCAAAGGACTCATCTGGTCTTGCATCGCTTTCTCCTGAACGGTGATTCGTCGTCAATCCGGCTCACGCTGAGTAAAGGCACTCTGTTTGTAAAATTAAACGATTCAGGAAGTCTTGAACTACAAACACCGCTTGCGGTGATTCAGTTACAGGACGCTAATATTATCTACGTCAGTTTTGCGGCAAATGTACTCGAAGTCGTCATGACTAAAGATGGAACCATGATGGTGAGTAATGATGATGGCGAGGTAACAATCAATTCTACCAATTTCGGAACAAGG
The DNA here is from genome assembly GCA_022571415.1 of Pseudomonadota bacterium. GTDB lineage: Bacteria > Pseudomonadota > Gammaproteobacteria > Pseudomonadales > Azotimanducaceae. The sequence continues at coordinate 33,971 of JACZXW010000004.1, read as the reverse complement.
GTGATCGCCGGTTCTGCGCCACAAACACCCTACGCCTGGACGCGAAGAAGACTGCAGCGTCTTATCGAAGAAACTTCTGTTAAGCCCTTCTTGAAAAAACCGCAGCCACCAACGCATTTATCATGACACAAGGATCTGATACATGAACCAAATTGTTAGAGATGATGCCATCAATGTTCTGGGTGGTGAACTCGAACCCTGTAGTATGGAACCACTAACAGGTTTTTTCCGTGATGGTTGTTGCAATACCTGTTCAGAAGATGTCGGCTCGCATACTGTCTGTATCGAAGTCAGTGCAGAATTTCTCGAATATTCGCGCTTTGTCGGCAATGATCTTTCCAGCCCAAGTCCCAATGCTGCCTTCCCGGGTCTGAAAGAAGGTGACAGATGGTGCTTGTGCGCCGCCCGTTGGCTGGAAGCGCATGAAAAAGGGATGGCGCCGCGCCTGTTTCTGAATAATACCCATATCAGCGCATTGGAAATTATTCCGCTGGCCCTGCTCAAACAACACGCTGCCAATGTGAACTGAAGGGGAATTCAACAAGGGAATTTTGCGTCATGGCCAGACTGAACGGCAAAAAGGTGTTAATCACACAAAGCGACGACTACATGGGTCCAGCCATCAAGGATCTGTTCGCAAAAGAAGGCGCTGAGGTCACCGCCTTACCTGGGGTCGTCCCCTTCAAAGATGACTTCAGGCAATACGTATCCGGTTGTGATGATGTTGACATTCTTATCGCCAATCTGGCCCACGACCCTAAAAGCACACCGGTCGATGACATCAAAGACGATGATTGGCATTCCTTGTTTAACACCATGGTCCACCCGCTGATGTGCCTTGTCCGTCATTTCGCCCCCCTCATGGCAAAACGAGGTCACGGCAAGATTGTTGCCATCACCAGCGCCGCCCCTCTCAAAGGCATCCCGGGCTCTACCGCCTACTGCGCGGCCCGGGGGGCACAAAATTCATTTGTACGGGCGGCAGGACTGGAGTTCGCCCCGTCGAATGTGCAGATAAATGCCATCGCCCAAAACTATGTCAGCAATCCGGTTTATTACCCGGATGAACTGGTCGCGTCAACACGCTTCCAGAAACACCTCGAACGCAACGTACCAACTCGCAGGATCGCAAGACAGGAAGAACAAGCAGAACTGGCCCTGTTTCTCGCTTCTGACAAAAGCGATTTTATTGTCGGTCAGGTTATGCCGTTCGCCGGGGGATGGGTGACGACGACCTGAAAGGCAAAGGCACCGGTAAGCCGCGTCACCCTATTCTTCCTGACGGCGTAAACATCGCCAGGCAATAACTGCTGTGGCTGCCATCACCGCGACAATACCGACGACAAACAGAAGATAAGCAATCGAATTAGTGAGGGGTCCGCCGAAGTTCAAACCCCTGCTCTCAGGAAACAGCGGGTCGATGATCGAAGCAATGGCGTTGGCCCAGGCGGTAATGATGAAAGCCCAGGCAAGTCTGCGAGATCCCACTATCCCAATGGGAATAATCGGCATCACCAATGCCGCGATCCAGAGCACCAATCCGTTCTGCACACCTTCCAGGTGCGCCATTCTCCAGGCGTCATATGTACCGGGTAACTGAAACTCGATGCTCACCGGGATCGGCCACAATTCAATCCTGCCAAGCAGAAAAACGCAAACCCGAAGCCCACCAGGAACCCCACCCACATTACCAGCGCCCCATGACCAACTAACAATTTCTGGATATCGTTCATGGGACCCTCGCCTTGGATTTATATTTTCCACTCATACTAACATCACGCCTGCATACTTCACGTTAGTCGCAACCGTGGGAGCAGGATATTCCACTTCATTTGGTTTTTTATGTAGAATCCTTCATCGCACCAGTAAATAAGGGACAATAAATGACTGCTTCTATAGGCGGTTCCATCAGAAATCAGCAGGGTGACCCAATCGCTGGCATCTCCGTAAAACTCGTACACGAGCCAACGGCTTCAGCATTTGCAAAAACAAGTGATGCCAGCGGTCAGTACCAGTTCGATTCTGTCAAGGTCGGTGGTCCCTACGTGCTTTCGGTAAACCATGAAGGCATAAACCCGGAAGAATGTAAGGACATTAACCTGAAAATTGACGAAGTGTTCATCCACCATTTTATTGTGTAACCCACCCGTTCAGTTGCGTGCACCAACGAACAGGTGTACATTTCACATCGAGCCGCGACCGGTGATTGTGACGGTAAAATCCTGACTTCCCCTGTAGCGATAGATATATGTAGATGTAGATGTAGATGTAGATGTAAAACGAGTGTAAGACCGGCAATTCCGCAAGGAGTTCGGATGGCAAATTTAGTACCAGCGACAGCAATTCAGATTGTCCCACACAACCTGATGCTGCGCCTTTCCGCACTAAATAAACATGTGCATAGCAAAACCAATCCATTGCCGTTCCCATGCGCTACCCGACACCCTGACCCCACTCATTTAACACTCTCTTCGCTGCAACGATCTATTCGTTGGATGTCGGTAGAGGGGGAATGCAGTTGACAGAATCTTCTCTCTGGCCCCTGGTAGTTTACTTTTTCGCTGTTATTGCACTCGTTCTGGTCATTCTTGGATTGTCTGCTCTGATCGGAGAACGCTCAAAGATGGAGCGCGCAACCATTGAGCCTTTTGAGGGCGGCGTTGTCAGCTTTGGACCCCAGCAGGTTCCTGTTGCCGTCGAATTTTACCTGGTCGCGATGTTCTTTGTGATTTTTGATCTTGAAACCGTTTTTATTTTTGCCTGGGCTGTCGCTTTTTATGAACTTGGTCTGTTCGGCTATCTCGCCATCTCCGTATTTATCCTAATCCTCGTCGTCGCCTTGATTTACGAATGGAAATCAGGCGCCCTGGATTGGGGCGTGAAGACGAGAACAGGCCTGGTTCGAGAACCTGATAAAGAGCCTTCAGCAGCTTTTAATAAAGAGCCTTCAGCGGCTTTAAAGGAAGAGCCCTCAGCGGCTTTAAAAAAATAGTCAATGGAATGGAGCCTCGACAAGATAGACGACTCGCAGCCACTGCCACAGGTGGATGAGTCATTTGAAGCGCAGGTCAGAAAAAATATTGCCCTGGCTAAACTGGAAGATCTGCTGGCATGGGGCCGGAAGCACTCCATCTGGCCTTTCAATTTTGGCCTGTCCTGCTGTTATGTGGAAATGGCAACCGCATTTACCAGCCGCTTTGATATCGCCAGATTTGGTTCGGAGGTCATCCGGGCAACGCCGAGGCAAGCAGACCTCATTGTGATATCAGGCACAGTTTTCCTGAAAATGGCGCCTGTCGTGCAAAGATTGTACGAGCAATTGCTGGAGCCAAAATGGGTGATATCCATGGGCTCTTGCGCTAATTCCGGCGGCATGTATGACATTTACAGTGTCGTACAGGGGGTGGATAAATTTTTACCCGTCGACGTCTACGTCCCCGGATGCCCGCCGCGTCCCGATGCACTACTGCAAGGACTGATGATGCTTCAGGACGCCGTGGGCAAGGAAAGAAGACCACTTAGCTGGGTCGTTGGCGATCAGCAGGTCATTAAACCTGAAAAAACAAGCCAGCGAGATCTGCACAACGAAGAACGCATGAAGGCAACCTTTTTAAGGGAGCCGAAAGAAGTCTAGAAGAGAGGAATAACGTGGCTGCGGTAATCGATGCTGCTGACAATGATCTTGTGGGGGAACTTGTTGCCAAGTTCCCGGGCATCGCATTTATCGAACAGCAGACCTTCGATGATTTTCCTACTCTCTGGGTCTCCCGTGACAAACTGCAGTCCGTACTCACCTACCTGAAGCAGGAATGCGCCTTTGAAATGTTGTTCGACCTATGCGGCGTCGACGAAAGAACAAGAGTCAACAAGGAAAATCTACCCGAGACTGACTTCACAGTTGTCTATCACCTGGTTTCCTTCACGCGTTATCGGGATATCCGACTAAAAGTTGCCCTCCTCGAATCTGCTTGTGAACTGCCCAGTATTATCGCCCTCTGGCCCAATGCCAACTGGTATGAAAGAGAAGCCTGGGACATGTTTGGCATTGTGTTTACAGGCCATCCAAACCTCTCCCGGATCCTGCTGCCGGCCACCTGGCAGGGTCATGCCTTAAGAAAAGACCACCCTGCAAGAGCGACAGAACAGGAACCCTTCGAACTGACGGAAGAACGCCAGGACAAGGAACAGGAGGCAATGCGATTCAAACCAGAAGACTGGGGCATGAAACGCAAAAATGAGCATACGGAGTTCATGTTCCTGAATCTTGGTCCAAACCACCCCTCTGTGCACGGTGCTTTCCGTATTATTTTGCAGCTGGATGGAGAGGTTATTGTTGATGCCGTGCCTGAAATTGGCTTCCACCACCGCGGCGCCGAGAAAATGGGCGAGCGGCAGACCTGGCATACCTACATCCCCTATACAGATCGCATCGACTACCTTGCCGGTGTAATGAACAACCTGCCCTACGTAATGTGCATCGAGAAAATGGCAGGTATCACTGTGCCCGATCGCGCCAAAGTCATTCGCATCATGCTGGCGGAACTGTTCAGGGTTGCCAGCCACCTGGTTTTCTACGGTACTTTTGTCCAGGACGTTGGTCAGATGTCCCCGGTTTTTTACATGTTTTCAGATCGGGAACGACTGTTTGGCATCATTGAAGCCATCACCGGCGCGCGCATGCACCCGTCCTGGTTCCGAATCGGAGGTGTCGCGCAGGACTTGCCGGAGGGGTGGGAAAAACTGGTTCGTGATTTCGTTGACTGGATGCCCAAACGCATGGATCACTATCACAAGATGTGCATGCAAAACAGCATCGTCAAGAATCGCTGCGTCGATATTGGTGTCTTCAGCAAAGCCGAAGCACTGGACTGGGGAATCACCGGCCCAGGACTCCGTGCTACCGGCGTGGATTTTGATTGGCGGCGAGACCGTCCTTATGGCGGCTACGATCAGTTCGACTTTGAAGTTCCCGTGTTTCACAAAGGTGACGTCTACGACAGGGCGCAGGTCCGTGTTGAAGAAATTCGTCAAAGCTTGAGAATTATCAGACAGTGCCTGGATAACATGCCAGCCGGAGCATACAAATCAGAGCATAGCTTAACCACGCCGCCGCCCAGGGACAGAACGATGCACGACATCGAGACCCTGATCCATCATTTCGTGAATGTAAGTTGGGGACCTGTCATTCCTGCTGGGGAATGCAGTGTCACTATCGAGGCAACCAAGGGAAACAACATGTACTACCTTACAAGTGACGGCGGGACCATGTCATACAGGACACGAATACGGACACCTTCATTTCCTCATTTACAACAGATTCCATTGATCAGTCGCGGCCTTCTTATTGCAGATCTCATCGCAATCCTTGCCGGTATCGATTTTGTCATGGCTGACGTGGATCGGTAGGAATCGAGGAAATGAATCTGGCAGAAGAGAACATGATTTCGGCTTTATCCGAACAGGAGATTACGGAGATTGAAGAGGAGATCAGTCACTTGCCCAACCGACAGTCGGCAGCCATTGACGCCCTGAAAATAGTACAGGGATATCGCGGCTGGATCTCCGATGAAAGTCTTATCGCTATAGCAAAAATATTACAAATGAGCACCGAAGAACTGGACGGCATCGCGACTTTCTACAATTTGATTTTCCGCTATCCCGTCGGCGAAAAAGTCGTGTTGTTCTGCGACAGTGTTTCCTGCTGGTTGATGGATGGCGATAAAGTTTGCGCCGCCATCAAACGCAAGCTCAAAATTGACTATGGTGAAACCACCAGCGATGGTAAATACACCCTGCTGCCAGTCACCTGTCTGGGAGACTGTGATCACGCCCCGGCAATGATGATAGGTGAAGAACTGCACCATGACCTGGACGCGGCAAATGTCGCCCAATTGTTCGATGAACCCGGGGAAAAGGCATCGTGACAGACAAGCCACTAACCAGAAACATCACGATTGGCGAGCCCACTGATCTCTCCGCATATGAGGCCAGCGGTGGTTACCAGGCCATCCGCAGTACCATTGGAAAATTATCTGCTGCCGATGTGCTGGACATGGTGAAAGACTCCAACTTGCGCGGTCGGGGCGGCGCGGGATTCCCCACCGGCATGAAGTGGAGTTTTGTGCCCATGGACAAGACTCCGGATGGGCCCAAGGGACACAAATATCTCGTCTGCAATGCGGACGAAATGGAGCCGGGAGCCTTCAAGGATCGACTGATCCTGGAGCACGACCCGCACCAGCTGATCGAGGGGATGATCCTTTCTGCCTATACCATTGACGCGGATATCGGCTACATTTTTATCCGTGGGGAATATCATACGGCGGCAAAACGCCTGCGTGACGCCATCATGGAAGCCAAACTGAAGGGTTACCTGGGGGAGAATATCCTCGGCACCGGGTACAGTTTCGAGCTGTACCTACATTCCAGTGCAGGGCGTTATATCTGCGGCGAAGAAACCGCGCTGCTCAACTCCCTGGAAGGCAAACGCGCTATCCCCAGGGCAAAACCGCCATTCCCGCAGGTCAGCGGTCTCTGGGGTCGACCCACTATCGTCAATAATGTGGAGACCCTGTGCAACATCACGCACATCGTGGCTTTCGGCGCGGACTGGTTCAAATCACTCGGTCTGGGCGATGACTCTGGCACCAAATTGTTTGGCGTCAGCGGCCGGGTGAAGAATCCGGGTTGCTGGGAACTGCCCATGGGAACCCCCATCAGGGAAATTCTCGAGGATCACGCCGGCGGGATGCAGGACGGCTATGAACTGAAAGGATTTTTGCCCGGTGGCGCATCCACCGACTTCCTTCTGCCGGAACATCTTGATCTGGCAATGGACTATGACACCATTATGAAGGCTGGTAGCCGCATGGGCACCGGCACAATGATTATCCTTGATGACAAGACCTGCCCGGTTGCGATGGTGCGTAATCTTGAGATGTTCTTCGCCAGGGAATCCTGTGGTTTCTGTACGCCCTGCCGGGAGGGATTACCCTGGATCTATAACATCCTCGATGATATCGAAAACGGCCGAGGCAGGCCCGAAGACATCGAAATTCTGGAAAGACAAGGTGCATTTATCGGCGCTATCGGCAACACCCACTGCGCCCATGCCCCGGGTGCCATTGAACCTCTGTCCAGCGCCCTGAAATTTTTTGCAGAAGAATTCAATCAGCACATTGAAGAACAGCGATGCCCCTATTCACATGCCTCTGGTCCTAAATCCGGGAGGACTCACTGACATGACAAACATAACCGTTGATGGTCGACTCCTGGAGGTCGATGACTCTGACAACCTGCTGCAGGTACTTCTTGGCCTGGGGGAAGATCTTCCCTATTTCTGCTGGCATCCGGAATTGGGGTCCGTCGGCGCCTGTCGGCAATGCGCCGTGGTCCAATACATGAATGAGGATGACAAACGCGGCAGGGTCGTGATGTCGTGCATGACCGCGATCACCGAGGGCGCTATTTTTTCAGTGCAGGGAGAAAAAGCCAGTAACTTCAGGACGTCAGTTATCGAAAACCTGATGTTGAATCATCCCCACGATTGTCCGGTGTGTGAAGAAGGCGGTGAATGTCACCTGCAGGACATGACGATCATGGCTGGGCACAGGGACAGGCAATACAGGCATCTGAAGACCACCTTCAGGAACCAATACCTGGGTCCATTCATTGGTCATGAGATGAACCGCTGCATTACCTGTTACCGATGCGTACGCTACTACCAGGATTACGCAGGTGGCGACGATCTGTCAGCATTTGCCTCCCGGGACAGGATCTACTTCGGCCGTTCCGCCGATGGTGTACTGGAAAATGAATTTGCCGGAAATCTAGTGGAGGTTTGCCCTACCGGCGTTTTCACCGACAAAATATTAAGCGCCCATTACACGCGGAAATGGGATCTTCAGTCGGCACCCGCTGTTTGTACCGGCTGCTCCCTTGGCTGCAATATCACCGTATCTGAGCGCTACGGGCAATTGCGTCGCATCCATAACCGCTACAACGGTGAAGTCAATGGCTACTTCCTCTGCGATCGCGGCAGATTCGGCGCCGAGTATGTTAACAGTGATGATCGAATCCCTTATTGTGGAATTCGTAACACCGACGGTATCTATGAGGCTAATTCAGCGAAAAATACGCTCGTGCATGTCGGCGCACTTCTACGTGACGCAAAGACAATCATTGGTATCGGATCGCCGCGGGCATCGCTTGAAGCCAACTTCGTTCTGCGCACCCTGGTGGGTGAAGACAATTTCTATTCCGGCCTGTCCGGTCCAGAGGCTGAAATTGGCAGCCTGCTGCTCAGTGTTCTGAAAAGCAACATCAAGACACCATCACTTGCACAAGTTGAAGACTTTGATGCCATATTGATCCTGGGAGAAGACACTACCAACCATGCGCCGCGGCTGGCCTTGTCGCTTCGCCAGGCAGTTCGTAACGAAGCCAAAAACCTTGCCCGTGATGCGCGAATACCCTTGTGGGCAGATGCCGCGGTACGCAAGCTCGCCCAGGATGCGCGAAGCCCGATGTTTATACTGACATCGTCGGATGATCGCCTGGACGACGTCGGCATTCCCAGCAGGCTCAATCCGGACGACATCGCACTGGCAGGTTTTAGTATCGCGGAGGCGATAAACAGTCATGCTGCCAATGATGACGCTGATAACGACAGCCGGATAAACATCGCCTCGATTGTCGAGGCGCTGACCAACGCCAGCAAACCACTGATCGTTACCGGCAGTAGCAGCAGTTCCCCGGAAATCGTAAAGGCAGCGATTAACGTTGCCAATGCGCTGGCCAAGCACAACGACAATACCGGTCTTATTATCTGCACCGACGAAGCCAACACACTTGCGGTGGTCAGCCTGGGTGAAAAGTCTCTTCCAGAGGCAGGCGCAGCGGCAGACGTGGCCATTGTTCTTGAGAACGACCTGTTCCAGCGATTCGCCGATGCGGCCATGGAAGACTGGTTAGAGCATGTGACTAACCTCATTGTAATAGACAGTCTTGATAACAGCCTAAGTTCCCGATCCGATGTGGTTTTGCCTGCTGCAACATTTGCAGAGGCGCAAGGCACTTACATTAACAATGAAGGCCGTGCGCAACGGTCTTTCGGCGCGTTCAAACCAAAAGGTGATATCGCACCTTCCTGGGATTGGTTACTACGTCTTTGTCATGGTCAAGATCTTCTTCAGGATGTGCAACACATTGACGAATTGCTTAGGACGATAGCCGAGATACTTCCCGAACTGGCCCTAATCGTAAATGCCGCGCCAGATGCCGGGTTCCGGGATCATGGACAGAAAATCGCAAGGATGACGCATCGCCAAAGCGGACGCACGGCGATGCTGGCCGACGTCAGTGTGCACGAACCCAAACAACCGGAAGATGATAATTCCGCCCTCACCTATAGCATGGAGGGAGCAAACCAGGCCGCTCCCGGATCACTGCGAGCCTTCACCTGGTCACCCGGATGGAATTCAAACCAATCGATCAATAAGTTTCAGGATGAAATATCAGGTCATCTACAGGATGGTGATCCCGGCATAAAATTGTTTACCGGGTCCTCAGCAGTCGCTCACTTCGTTTCTGACAAGAGCGGCCCAGGGTCCGGCAATATCCGCATCCGGGTTGTCCCGCGTTGGCACATCTTCGGCAGTGATGAACTTAGCAACAAAAGTCAGGCCATTCGTTCTCTTGCGCCTTCTCCCTACGCCCTGCTGAATCCGAATACCGCCGAGAACCTGAACGTCCAGACCGGTGACGCATTGAAACTTGATTCCGGAGACGCACCGTCACTGCCGGTATCGATCGAGGACAATGTTCCGGACGGATGTGTCATATGCCCCGTGCTGGAAACCACACGCGCTTATCTTCATCTGTCTGATGGTGTACTCAGCAAAGACGATGACTGGACAGCGCCTGACGGGCAAGAGGATGTCATCGTGAGCGACAGGAGACCCTGATGCGGGATGAACTCTTCATCTATGTCATTATTTTTAGCACGCTGTTTGGCACGATTACTTATGCTGCTGTACTCGTCTGGTTTGAACGACGTTTACTGGGATTCTGGCAAGACCGCCATGGACCCAACAGGGTCGGCCCCTTTGGAATAGGTCTCGCTTTTGCGGATATCCTCAAGTTGCTCTCCAAGGAAGACTGGGTACCGCCTTTTTCAGATAAATTCATTTTCATCTTTGCACCCACGACCGTCATGATCGCCATGCTCATGGGATTTGCGGTCGTACCCTTTGCACCAGGGATATACATCGCTGACCTCAACATCGCTCTGCTGTTTTTCCTTGGCATGACGTCCCTTGCCGTCTACAGCGTGTTGCTCGGCGGTCTGGCTTCACGTAACAAGTACGCACTGCTTGGTGGACTGCGCTCTGCCGCTCAGATGGTCAGCTACGAGGTATTTATGGGCCTGTCCGTGATGGGTGTGGTGATGCTGTCGGGTTCTTTTTCCCTGGTGGACATCGTCAATGCACAGCAGGACCTCTGGTTCGTGGTCAGCCAATTTCTTGGCTTTTTCGTGTTCCTCATCGCTGGCATTGCGGAAACTCACCGCCTGCCTTTTGATTTACCGGAAGCTGAACACGAACTGGTCGCCGGATTCCACACCGAATATTCTGGGATGAAGTTCGGCATGTTTATGTTGGGCGAATACCTTGGCGTGATCCTGATTTCCTCCATAATGACCACGATATTCTTCGGTGGCTGGCTGGGTCCGGATTTCCTGCCACCCATATTCTGGTTCGCGCTGAAGACATTTATCCTGATCTGCTTTTTCGTGTTGTTACGAGCGGCGATCCCGCGACCGCGCTATGACCAACTCATGTCGTTAGGATGGAAGGTCATGCTACCGCTGACGTTGATTAACCTGATGGCAACGGGTGGCATTTTGCTCTGGCTGGAGACTCTATCATGATCGAAGCAATCATCAGCCAGATCAGGACATTGTGGACCGTCTTTCTGCATTCGTTTTCACGTCCGGAAACCGTCCAGTATCCAGAACAGATGCCATATCTTGCGCCACGGTACCGTGGTCGAATTATACTGACCCGGGACCCGGATGGGGTCGAACGATGTGTTGCCTGCAACCTCTGCGCCGTGGCCTGTCCTGTCGATTGTATCGCCCTGCAAAAAACCGAAGATGAAGACGGACGCTGGTACCCGGAGTTTTTCCGGATTAATTTTTCACGCTGCATTATGTGCGGATTCTGTGAAGAAGCCTGTCCCACCTACGCCATCCAGCTGACACCTGATTTTGAAATGTGTGAATACGATCGGCAGAACATGGTTTATGAGAAGGAACATCTGCTCATTGACGGACCTGGAAAATATCCCGACTACAGTTTCTACCGCGTCGCAGGCAAGACCATTGGTGGCAAAGACAAGGGTGAGGCTGAAAACGAAGCACCGCCTGTCGATGTCAAGAGCCTGTTGCCATGACGATAGAGCTGTTTCTTTTTTATATGGCAGCAACCGTGGCCCTGGTCTCCACCATACTCGCACTGACGCGATACAACGCCACCCACGCCCTTATTTACCTCATCATTTCCCTTCTTGCGTCTGCCATCATTTTCTACCTAGTAGGCGCACCTTTTGCCGCCGTGCTTGAAGTCGTGATCTACGCCGGTGCAATTATGGTGTTGTTTGTGTTCGTGGTGATGATGCTCAACCTTGGATCAAGCGAGGATGATCAGGAGCATCAGTGGCTTAAACCTGGAATGTGGCTCTTCCCCGCGCTCCTCTGTCTTATCCTGTTTCTCGAAATGGTCTACGTGCTTTCGGTCCCACCACACGCGCTATCCGGAGTCGTCATTACTCCCAAGGAAGTCGGCATCAAACTCTATGGTCCTTATATTCTTGCCGTCGAGATCGCCGCAATGTTACTGCTCGCCGGGCTCATTGGCGCCTACCATCTGGGCCGGCGCTATCTTGTTGACGCGAGGAAGCAACGCTAGTGGAGGCAGTGGTTATACCCATGGAACACGGACTGGCCCTCGCGGCAGTCCTATTTTCAATTGGGTTGGTCGGCGTCATGGTACGCAGGAATATTATTCTCATCCTCATGTCTGTGGAGGTCATGTTGAACGCCTGCGGCCTTGCATTCATCGTGGCAGGGGCCAGGTGGAGCGAGCCGGACGGGCAAATCATGTTCATGCTGATCCTGTCCATTGCCGCCGCCGAGGTGGCGGTTGGCCTCGGTCTGTTGCTCCAGATCCATCGTCGAGTCGGCTCAATCGATGTGGATGAAACCAGCAGGTTAAGGGGATAGGCCATGTACGATCTGGTATGGCTAATCCCGCTCGCCCCACTCGTCAGCTTTATCATACTGTCTGCGACCCTAGGCAACCTTGGCAAGATTCCGGTGGCTATCCTGGGGGTCGGTTCCATCGGGCTGTCAGCGTCGATTGTCGCGCTTATCGCATTCAATTGGATGAATGCCGGGTCCCCGGAACCCTATACCTACACGGTCACTTCCTGGATCGACGTCGCAGGATTTACTCCTGCAATCAGCTTCTATCTGGACGGCCTGGCACTGACCATGATGCTTGTTATCACCGGCGTCGGCTTCCTGATTCATCTCTACAGTTCTCTCTTCATGCAAGAAGATGGTGACTACAGCCGCTTCTTTGCCTATATGAATCTGTTTGTTAGCGCCATGCTGATTCTGGTGCTCGCCGATAATCTGCTGTTGCTGTACCTGGGCTGGGAAGGTGTAGGGCTTTGCAGCTACCTGCTGGTCGGTTTCTGGTATGAGGAACCCAGTAACGGTGCGGCGGCCAGAAAGGCATTCATCGTCACCCGGATTGGCGACACTGCCTTGGCACTGGGATTGTTCCTGTTGTTCATGCATCTTGGCACGTTACAAATACAGCCAATGATGATCGCCGCGAACCAGACCTGGGCTGCCGGGGACACCATCCCCACGATCGCGGCTCTGTTGCTCCTCGGGGGTGCCGTCGGCAAATCTGCGCAGCTGCCGCTGCAGACATGGCTGCCAGATGCCATGGCCGGCCCCACCCCGGTCAGCGCATTGATACATGCGGCCACCATGGTAACTGCAGGGGTGTATCTCATCGCGAGAACTCACGAACTTTACCTTCTGGCTCCTCTCGCCCAGGCAGCAGTTGCTGTTGTCGGCCTCGCTACCTTGCTCATGGCCGCATTTACCGCCCTGACCCAGACTGATATCAAACGCATACTGGCCTATTCGACCATCAGCCAGATTGGTTATATGTTCCTCGCACTCGGCGTAGGCGCCTGGGCGTCTGGCATCTTTCACCTGATGACACACGCTTTTTTCAAGGCGCTTCTGTTCCTCGGCGCTGGCGCCGTGATCTACAGTCTTCACCATGAACACGATATTTTTAAAATGGGCGGGCTGCGAACAAAACTGCCGGTAGCTTTTTGGAGTTTCATGATCGGCAGTGCGGCCCTGACTGCACTCCCGCCTACATCGGGTTTCTTCAGTAAGGACGAAATACTGCTCGCCGCTTTTGCTGTGAATCCCTGGTTATGGGCAGGAGGACTGCTGGGCGCGTTTCTCACTTCTCTTTACAGTTTCCGGCTTGTATTTATCGTTTTCTTTGGCAGGGTCAAGACAGAACCTTCAGCGCCTGCCGGAGCAAGAATGGTCGTGCCGCTGGTGATTCTCTGCGGTCTGTCAGTGATAGGAGGCTGGTTCCATATTCCGGTCGATGCGGTGTTCCCGACAATTGTTGATTCGCACCATGATCAGATGATCGCCATCATCACGCCGTTAGTACCCATTTTAGGCGTCATCCTGGCTTACTTTTTGTACCTGAGAAAGAGTTTGGATTTCTCCGCGCTCTTGGAATCATCCTTCGGAATGAACCTGCGCAAATTCATTTTCAGCCACTGGGCGATGGATTGGCTATACGATAAGGTTTTTGTTGTGCCCTACACGAGGATTGCCCGCTGGAACCAGGCCGATGCGGTGGACCTGGCATACGAAGGCATCGCCAACATCACTTCAATCTTCCACTACCTGACGTCCTTCACGCAAACAGGCCAGCTACGCTGGTATGCGTTCACCATGGTTGCAGGCCTGGTCTTCATACTCGGCATTATCCTGAGGATTATCTGAATGCAGCTTATTGCCATCATCAGTGTTTTGATCATCGGCGGCTTTCTCGCGTGGCTGGCCGAGGGGCGCAACCGGGACTGGCCTAAATGGGTATCACTATTCACCATCTTGCTTTCCGGCCTGCTGGTAATACCGCTGTTTTCGCTCGAACCCATTACGCTACAACTGGGCGCAACAAGCTCGCAGTGGTTACTGATCTATGAAGCACCGTGGATTCCCCGGTTCGGCATCAGCTTCCTGTTTGCTTTGGATGGGCTGTCATTGTTGATGGTGGCGCTGACCATCTTCCTGGGTCTAGTCGCTTTGGCATCATCCTGGAACGAGATCGAGCACCAGCCGGGATTTTTCCAGTTCAACCTGATGTGGACACTTGCCGGCGTCACCGGCGTATTCGTTTCACTTGATTTGTTCCTGTTCTTCTTTTTCTGGGAAGTCATGCTCATCCCCATGTACTTTCTGATCGCGATCTGGGGCCATGAGAACAAAGCTTATGCCTCCATGAAATTTTTCCTGTTTACGCAGATCAGCGGCCTGTTCATGTTGTTGTCGATACTGGCGCTGGTGTTCGCCGCAAAATCAATGACAGGTAGTTTCACATTCAATTATTTTGATCTGGTGGGACTGGATCTCGATGCCGATATTGCCTGGTGGCTGATGCTCGGTTTCTTCATTGCCTTCGTGGTCAAGTTGCCGGGATTCCCTTTTCATACCTGGCTACCCGACGCCCATACCCAGGCACCGACCGCTGCGAGTGTTCTTCTTGCCGGAATACTGCTGAAAACGGGCGCTTACGGGCTGCTCAGGTTTACCGTGCCGCTGTTCCCCCAGGCTGCAATGGAAATCGCCGAAATGGCAATGCTGCTGGGTGCTATTGGCGTGGTTTACGGCGCTGTCATGGCATTCGCCCAGGATGATTTCAAACGGCTTATCGCCTATTCCAGCGTCAGCCACATGGGATTTGTACTGATCGGTATTTTCGCCTGGCGCGAACTCACACTGCAGGGTTCGGTGATGCAGATGGTTGCCCATGGCCTCAGCACTGCCGCCCTGTTTATGATCGCCGGTGCATTGCAACATCGTCTGCACACCCGGGATCTATCCGAAATGGGTGGGCTGTGGAAAGACATGCCCCGTATGGGCGCCATCACCCTGTTCTTCATCATCGCCTCACTGGGCATGCCTGGTCTCGGTAACTTCGTAGGCGAATTTCTGATATTGCTCGGCACCTTCCAGGTTGATGTGCCCATTACTGTATTTGCTTCCCTGGGGTTAATTGTTGCAGCCATCTATGCGCTCGTCGCGATGCAGCGAGCCTTCCAGGGTGCGACTATCGCCGACAGAAATCTGAAGGACTTTGACGCGCGGGAAGTTGGCATCATGGTGCTGATGATGCTGGGCCTGGTCTACCTGGGCATTCATCCGCAACCGATTTTCGATATGGTGGAGCCTAGCTTGAAAAGCTTGTATCTGTTGACCGAACCGACACACGAATGGGTGGGCACACTGCGATGAGTGAACAACAACTGGTCGCGATACTACCTCACATTCTCCTGTCGGCAGCAATTCTCGTGCAGATGATGGTCATTGCCTTTGCCAGGAATCTTCGAACCACCATCACCGTATCAATCATCGCGCTGATCGCAACGGGCCTCGCCTTTATCCCGGTCTATTCCCTGATTCCCATCAATGTGACTCCTTTGATTATCCTGGACGGCTACGCCATCTTTTACTCCGGATTGATCCTGATGAGCACCCTCGCAGTCACTCTAATGGCATACGATTATTTTAAGGACAGGGGCGAGAATCAGGATGAGTTCTTCCTGCTATTGCTGCTCGCAACCCTTGGCGCACTGGTGCTCGTCTGCAGCTCACATTTCGCCTCATTTATTCTTGGGCTGGAGTTGTTGGGTGTTTCCATCTATACGATGATAAGTTATCCGCAGAAGGGATTGCTAACCCTGGAGGCCGCGTTAAAGTACCTGATACTCTCCGGCGTTTCATCGACCTTCTTACTCTTCGGGGCAGCCCTTATCTATGCCATCAGCGGAAATTTACAGTTTGCAGAACTCGCCCCGGTCGCCCTGGTTACCCAAGGCGCCGGAGAACTGTTCCTCACCGCAGGCAGCGCACTTATCTTCGCGGGTATCATGTTCAAACTGTCTCTTACACCGTTCCATATGTGGACCCCCGATGTCTATGAAGGCGCACCGGCACCGGTAACCGCCTTTATTGCCACGGTTTCCAAGGGTGCGATATTCGCTGTTACCCTGCGCCTGTTTTCATCCTCGAACCTGATCGAGGTCCCCGCAATTCTCACCGGCCTGTCCGTGGTCGCCATTCTTTCCATGCTGGTGGGCAACCTGCTCGCCCTCAAGCAGGACAATGTAAAACGCATTCTTGCCTATTCTTCCATCGCCCATCTGGGATACCTGATGGTGGCTTTTATCGCTGCAGGTATGATCGGTGGCAAGGTATTGGCGGTCGAAGCTTCAAGTTACTTTCTTTTCGCCTACTTTATTACCACACTGGGTGCATTTGGTGTGGTGACTATCGTGTCCCTGGGTAACCAGGAGATGGACGCAGGCGATATTTCAAATTATGAAGGCTTATTCTGGCGCAGACCTATGCTGGCAATCATGTTCACCCTGACCCTGCTGTCTCTTGCAGGTATTCCGCTGACCGTCGGTTTTATCGGCAAGTTTTACATCTTCACCGTAGGAGTAACCACTATGCTTTGGTTACTCCTGTCAGTAGTTATAATCGGCAGCGGTATTGGACTTTTCTATTACCTGCGGATTATATTTGCCATGACCAAGAGAACGGAAGTCAACGCACCAGAAATAAAAATTCCAATCGCAGGTGGATGTGTGATGGCGACAATTACCCTGGCAACGTTGTTCTTCGGACTTTATCCCACTCCCATCATCAACCTGATTAATAGCCTGGTGTTGTCTATTACCTAGCAGACAGGAGAAGCTTCATGCCGCGCTCAATTGAACTTAGAAACTATATGGTAAAACATCCGGTGACGGTTACGCCTGACATGAGCATTTTTGCGGCCTCACACAAAATTCTCGAATACAAGCTGTCAGGTGTCTGCGTGGTCGATGAAGACAACAACCTGCTGGGCGTGCTATCGGAACTCGATTGTCTCAGGGCCATCGTAGACAAGGTCTACACAAACGGAGAAGCTGATGCGGGCATTGTTGCAGACGTCATGACCCACAATGTTGAAGTCAATCACCCCCATGATCAGATCACCAATGTGGCGACGTCCATGCTGGACCACAAACATCGACGTCGACCCGTGGTGATTGATGGCAAACTGGTGGGCCAGGTTACCTGCCGTCAGATTCTAAAAGCCATCAAGGAATTCGCCGTGCCCGTGGATACCACTGAAGCCAATTAAACTGACCAACCTAGTGTGGCTCTACGACGAAGCGATAAGGTTCGGTTTGTCGCGACACTGATAAAAAACAATTATCGGAGGAATTATGCCAAAAACATTTCATATCATTTCGTCACTAGCAGTTCTGATTCTGGCTACGTACGTAAATTTTTCCGTAGCCGTTGATAACGAAGTTCTCGAAGCAATTGAAGCGCAGAATGCGAACCTATCAGAGGCTTTGCGCGCAGGCGATGCTGCATTAGTTGCATCACTCTACACTCCAGACGCTGTGGTAATGCCACCGAACTCTACTAACATTGTCGGACGGGCAGCAATTCAGAAACTTTTTCAGGGCTTAATTGATTCTGGAGTATCGTCGGCTAAGTTAACGGCAGAGGATGTTGAGTCATCAGGAAATCTAGCTCGAGAAATTGGTGCCGCGGTTTTCGGAATGAAGGATGGTACATTCCAGCCTCCCGTAAAATATGTGGTTGTTTGGAAACGGAACGATGCTGGTGTTTGGCAGCTTCATGCCGACATCTAGAATAGTTTGCCCGAAACGGACTGACTGGAACTGTGGGCCAAGATGGAAATCACTGCCCCCTAGCCCGGATAATTCACGATGTCCGCTCCTGTCCGGGGGTAAGTGCGGCCAAACGATTTTACCCGGAAGTGTCTTTCCCCAGCATTCCGGTTAACCAGTAAAATAGATATCCGCCAATTGCGCCAGCCAACCCTTGAGATAACAATCCCATCACCGTTCTTGTGGCGGCAATGCCGGTCAGACCAAGCACTGCTTTCATCACCAGGTGAAGTGCAACCAGCCCCACCGCACCAGCCGTGATATAGCCAACCAGCCGCAGGTTTGGAACAAATTTGATGACACCCGCAGCAACGGGCAGGGAAATGATGAAGCTGATCGCAATAAGTGGCAGATAGATGCCGCTGAGGCCTTCTATATCATGCAGTGTCGCTGAGAATCGGTCAGAAAATGTAACGGTCATGCCCATATCCTGCAGATTACCCATGATGAACTGAGTCGCAAAAATACTGCCCAGCACAAATGTTACCAGTACTGCCGCGAAATAGGCGCCAATGACTTTAATGGCTTTCATGGTACAAAATCCTCAAGCTCCAATGGGGTGCGCGCTGAGCATACAACAGATTTGACTTTTAAGCCTGTAGTGCTGGCATAATTCGACATTGGACACAGGGATATTTTTCATGAAATATTTTCTTTCGATAATTTTTCTAATGTTGGTGAATCACCCGGTCAACGCCGTGGACTACAAGCTGGAAACAGTAGCGGAAGGCCTGGAATTTCCCTGGTCGGTAGCCTTTCTCCCGGGAGGAGAGCTCATTGTTGCCGAGCGTAGCGGCAGCCTACGGCGGATATCCAGTGACGGCAGCATTGGCGATCCCCTGCGGGGTCTGCCGCAAAGTTATGTGGAGAGTCAGGGTGGCTTCCATGATGTGGTGCTGCACCCTGAGTTTGCCAGTAACCAGCTCATCTATCTCGCATTTGCCCACGGCGGTCCGGATGCTAACGGCACCCGCATCGTCCGTGGGCGTCTGACCGCTGACGCCGTTGAGGATGTGGAGGTCATTTTTACCGTCGAGCCACTTAAAGATACAGCCGCCCACTACGGTGGCAAAATGATGTTTCTGCCTGACGGCAAACTGCTTCTCACCACCGGAGACGGATTTGACTACCGTGAGGAAGCCCAGAACATAAACAGCCTGTTGGGTAAAACAATCCGCATCAATGACGATGGCACTGTGCCGGCAGATAATCCCTTCGTTGGCTCCGGCGATGGAAACGAAAAAATATTTACCTGGGGGCATCGTAATCCCCAGGGACTGACACTCGATACGGATACCGGCACAATCTACCTGCATGAGCATGGGCCCAGAGGAGGCGATGAGCTAAACAGGCTGGAGCCTGGAAAAAACTATGGCTGGCCTGCGATCACCTACGGCATGAATTACAGTGGCGCCTATGTGTCCCCGTTTACTGAACATCCGTCCATGGAGCAGCCGCTGAAGTACTGGGTGCCGAGCGTCGCGCCTTCTGGCCTCGCCTATTACAACGGTGATGCATTTCCCCAGTGGAAAGGTGATCTGTTTGTCGGAACACTGGTCAACAAGGATGTCCGTCGGCTTGATATGGAAAACGGCAAGGTCGTTGCTGAGGAAATACTCTTTGCCGAGATTGGTGAACGCATCAGGGATGTGCGAGTGGGACCGGATGGCTTTATTTATATTCTCACCGACAGCAGTGAAGGCAAAATTATCAGGGTGGTTCCTAAGAGTTCTTAAGGGCTGCCTCTCGTCAAAAATGGCTCCTGTGATCGATTCGAAGGCCTAAGACTGCTTGCCTATTTGCGGGACACCTTCTTCAAGTGTTACCCAATTCTGCTTGGTATCACACCAGACGTGGAACTGCGGGGTAAACGCGCTGGTGTCATCCAGGGTGCCGGTTTTAATGAATAGTGTGTCGGGTTGGCCTGGAATAGCTGAATAGATCGGCGACCCACATTTGCCACAGAAGTAACGTTCAACCGTATTGCCGCTAAGGGTGTCACTATCCTTGTAAAGCCTGGGTTGCCCGGAGGTAAGGCTGAAATCTGACTTGGGTACACCGGCGATAGTCGAGAAAGCGGATCCCCCTTGTCTCTGGCAATTCTTACAGTGACAAACACCGGTCATTTCCGGCGCATTTCCGATTTCATACTTGATGTCACCACAAAGGCATTGGCCTGTCATTGCCATTTCTGACTCCCGGGTTGGTATTTGTTTCTTTGAGTATAAGTCTGCCAAGAGACGATCCGCAATGGTGTGCCTAGATTACTGTCCATCAACGTTTGACCTGGATTAGGTTTCCCCATGCAGTGATTTGTTTTTTCCCTTGGTAAACGGCGAATCAAGTCGCCCCCAGTTCGCCCCTATCATTGAAGAACGCCGACAAGGCGCGATACAGATGAAAGGGGTCTTCGGTACCTGCCAGCTCCCTGATTGAGTGCATGGCGAAGGGGGGGACGCCAACATCCAGAGTCCTGACGCCTATCTCTTTCGCGGTGATGGGGCCAATGGTTGTGCCGCAGGCCATGTCAGTTCTACTGACAAATTTCTGGCAAGGTACTTTATTCTTCTCGCAGAGTAAACTGAAATACCCCTCTGTTTCACTGTTGGTAGCGTAACGCTGGTTGGCGTTGACTTTGATCACGGGGCCTTTGTTCAAAATGGGGCCATGGTTGGCATCATGCCTGTCCGTGTAGTTGGGATGTATGCCGTGAGCATTGTCGGTTGAAACCAGCAGGGATTTCGCAATGGCGCGAAGCCTATCCTCGGAATCAGGAATAATCCTTTGCAACACTGCTTCGAGGAATGGTCCTTGAGCACCAGCCGCAGACGCGCTTCCGACTTCCTCATGGTCGGTGCACACTACCAGGCTGGAAACGAGGGGGTCTGCATTCAGCAGGCTTTGAATACCCACGTAGCAGCTCAGCAGATTATCAAGGCGGGCGCCGCTGATAAATTCATCCTTCATGCCAATGATCGACGCCGGGTTTGTGTCATAAAAGGACAATTCATGGGCCAGTATTCTTTGCGCATTGATTTTCGGATGCTCTTTTTTGATTTGTTTTTTCAGTAGAGCGGCGAGTGTCTGGTTTTCGCCTGCCTGCATCAGAATGGGTGGGATGTCATTTTGTGGATTGATGCTTCTTGATTTATTGGCGTCGCGGTCCAGGTGAATGGCGAGGCTTGGGATGACCGCCATGGGCTGCATAAAATTTATCAGCAGATTGTGAATATTTTTGCTTTTTACCTGGTATGTCACCCGGCCAGCCAGGGACAGATCCCGGTCATACCAGGGGTTCAGTAATACCCCGCCATAGACTTCCACGCCCAGTTGCAGGTATCCCTGGCAATAAGTTTCGGGTCTGGGCTTTACTTTAAGGCAAGGACTGTCTGTGTGTGCGCCGCTCATCCTTATCCCGGTCTCTGCCGGGTTCCTTTTCCCCATGACAAAAGCGACTATCGAAGACTGGTTACGGGTTACAAAATACTTACCGGATTTTACTTTCCAGGTTTCGGCTTCATCGAGTTCCGTGAACCCGTCGTCGCTCAGGATGCTGGCCAGGTTAGTGGTGGCATGAAACGGCGTCGGGGATTGTTGCAGGTAGTCCAGCAATCCCTGGTTTAGTATTTTTTTCTGCATCTCAATGGTGCCTTAAATTATTGACATTGCGATTCTAGCAATTATCATATGCCTCCATAAATAAACCGACCCTGGGTAAAACCAGCCCCGGGTAACAGAGTACGGAAATGAAATTCGAACAAAGCGCAGTGAACATGATGATGTCGATGGTAGCTACCATGGGCTAATCCTTTCTGCCTGCGTTTTCTGGAAGGTGCCTGCACCTTCCAGGAATCAGCTTCAATACCCTGGCAGGTGAACTCCTTCCAGGGTTTTTTATGCGCGTTCTTTCAAACGTCAATTGGAGTTGATGATGAAACAATACCTGACCACCCCTATTTATTACGCCAGCGGCTCACCGCACCTTGGCCATGCCTATACCACATTTGTGGCGGACTGCTACAAACGTTATTGCAAACTGCGTGGAGATGACGTGTTGCTGACCAGCGGTACGGATGAACATGGCCAGAAAATTGAGCGAACAGCAGAACAGGCTGAGGAATCGACTCTTTCATTTGTAGACAGTCGCAGTGATGAGTTTCTTAACCTGTGGAAAAACCTCGACATCGACCTTGACCGATTTGAGCGGACAACCAGCCCCACACACAAAGAACTGGTGATTGGTCTATGGCAGCAGATCGGTGCCAGAGGGGATATCTACAAGGGACATTATGAAGGCCTTTATTGTGTTGGTTGTGAGCAGTACTTCACGGCGGGTGATCGCTGTCCGGTACATCGAAAACCCCTGGAAAAATTTTCGGAGGAATCCTATTTTTTTCGATTGAGTGCTTATCAGCAAAGGCTGATTGATCATATTGAGTCGAATCCCGAATTCATTGTGCCGGGCTCGCGGCGCAATGAGGTACTCTCATTTCTGAAGAATGGTGAGCTGCACGATCTCTCCATTTCAAGAACATCAACCAGTTGGGGTATTGGTGTCCCGGATGATCCTGGCCATGTAATCTATGTCTGGCTGGACGCGCTGGCTGCTTATCTGTCTGCCCTCGGTGGGCTCGAGGGCGAGAAGCTAAAGAACTACTGGCCAAACAGCATCCACTTTATTGGTAAAGATATCCTGATATTTCATGCGGTTTACTGGCCTGCCATCCTCTGGTCAGCGGGTCTGGCATTGCCAAAGCAGATAGTGGTGAATGGCTGGCTGACAGTTGAAGGTCAAAAAATATCCAAGTCCGATCCTGAAACCATTGTTGATCCGTTGTCTCTGTCGGATCTGGTGGGTCGTGATGGTTTGAAATATTATTTCCTGAAAAGCGTGAGTCTTGGTCAGGATCTCGACTTTAAGCGATCTCATCTTATAGATCTGCTGAATGCTGACCTGGCGAACAATCTCGGTAATTTGTTCAGTCGGTACATCAAATTATTTTTGAAACATTTTCCCCGGGGACTGAGGTACAGTACCGGCAATATCACTGTGGTAAACAAGAATTTATTACAGAGCATTCGCGACAACACCAACAGGTTTACGGCGGCTTTCGAAAAATTTGACCTGTCACTGGCAGCCCGGTTATTTATCGAAACCGCGGCGCTGTTAAATGCAGACATTCAACAAAGGGAACCCTGGAAGATTGCAGACAGGGACGAGCTGGCACAGTATTTGTGGACGCTGCATCATTGTCTTGCAGAATTAACTATCCTTGGCGCCAGCTTTGTCCCCGAATTGACGGCCAGGGCCAGGGTTGCCTTGAAAATTGAGGCTGAACCCGCCTGGACTGAGCTGGGTCACCGGCAGCAATGCGTTTCCGTGCAATCAATTGAACCTCTTTTCCCGAGAATTCAAAGCCGTTGGCCTCGCGGTTGATTAACGCACGGGTGATTTATTACAATGGCGATGCTACTACTGTAACCTGGAGACGTTATAGTAGAGATCATGCGCCGATTTGAGTTCAGCTTGCGGGCGCGAAAAAAATGCAGCTAAATCGAGTGAAAACCTGCTTTAGTTGCTGCTAGACAGGTTTTTTTTTGCCCGGCTGTTTTCCAAAGGCAGATCGGGCAGAGGGATACAAAGATGGGATTTACTTCAGACATACTTCATTCCGATCGCCGCGGCGGCGTTGAACATGGCTCGATCCACAAGCCCGTGCATACAGCCGTCACCTATACCTATGAGGATTCGCGTGAACTGGCGGCAGTTTTCCAGGGTAAACAGCCCGGATACACCTATGGTCGTCAGGTGAATCCCACGGTTACCGCCCTGCAGGATAAGGTTACGCTGATGGAAGATGGTCTCTCAACCGTGGCCTTCAGCACAGGGATGGCCGCGATTGGTACGACGCTATTTTCGTTGCTGCAGGCGGGGGATCACTTTATCGCATCCTCCTTTTTGTTTGGCAATACCAACAGCCTGTTTAACTCATTCGCGGTTCACGGCATTGAAGTCAGTTTTGTCGATGCAACCTCCGCTGGTGAGGTCAGGACAGCAGTACAAGACAATACACGTCTGGTATTCGTTGAAACGATTGCCAATCCACGAACCCAGGTCGCTGACCTGGTGGAGATAGGTGATCTCTGTAAGGAACTCAATCTGGTGTACCTTGTGGACAACACTATGACGACGCCGTATTTGTTCAGGCCGAAATCGGTCGGCGCCAGCCTGGTCGTCAATTCCCTAACAAAATATATAGGTGGTCATGCCAATGCCCTGGGTGGCGCCATAACCGAGACTGGGCTTTATGACTGGTCGACCTTTCCGCATCTGTATGACACTTACAAGAAAGGCGATGTTTCAGAATGGGCAATCACCCAGATAAAAAAGAAAGGCCTGCGCGACTTTGGTGCCACGTTAGGGGCTGAGGCGGCGCATCATATTTCGGTTGGTTCCGATACCCTGGCACTTCGCATGGAACAGGCTTGCAGGAACGCGATCAGTCTGACTGATTTCCTTAACGATCATCCTGCGGTGAAAAAAGTATATTACCCTGGCCTATTGGATCATCCGCAACATGAGCTCGCAGGTACGCTGTTCAGGTATCCAGGCGCCCTGTTCAGTGTGGAACTCATTGATGAGATAGATTGCTTTGACTTCCTGAATAACCTGGATCTTGTGGTCTGCACCAGCAACCTGGGCGATACTCGCTCACTGGGCATCCCGGTTGCGCACTCGATTTACTATGAAATGGGCGCACAACGCAGGGCCTCAATGGGCATAGATGACTCCCTGGTAAGATTTTCCGTTGGCATCGAGGAAACAGATGATTTACTGGCGGATTTTGAACAGGCATTATCACTATAAACCCCCGGATATTAAGAGATGACTGAAGCCTTGATGACGACCGATTTGCCCTTGCCGAATAAACGCACGGGCAAGGTCCGAGACCTCTATGACCTGACCCTGCCCAATGGGGATGATGGCATTTTGATTGTTGCTACCGACCGCGTGAGTGTCTTTGATGTGGTGTTGGAAAATGGAATTCCCGGCAAAGGCATCATATTGACGAAAATATCGAAATTCTGGTTTGATTTTTTTGATGGGAAATTCAGGCATCACCTTGTATCGATTGAGCCGGACGACCTGGTGGGTCTGGATGCTGTTCAAAAGGCAAGCCTTCGCGGCAGGATAATGATCTGTCGCAGGAGCAGCGTCGTTCCCATCGAATGCATCGTCCGTGGCTACCTGACCGGCAGCGGCTTCAAGGATTACCAGAATACCGGCAGCGTTTGCGGGATAGAACTGCCCGCCGGCCTGGTTAACAGCGACAGGATAGAGGAGCCGATCTTTACTCCCTCAACCAAGGCGGACCAGGGACATGATGAAAACATCAGTTTTGAAGAGAGTTGCAATGTCGCCGGCAGGGAACTGATGGAAAGGATTCGCGAACTATCCCTGTCCATTTTTAGTCAGGGCAGGGACTATGCGCTTGAAAGGGGCATTATTATTGCGGATACAAAATTTGAGTTTGGGATTGAAGGGCCGACGGATCTTTCAAACGCCGATCTTGTGAAACAAGATCCTGTACTGATTGATGAGGTGCTCACCCCGGACAGTTCCCGGTTCTGGCCAGCCGATGAGTGGCAGCCCGGCAGGGAACAGAATAGTTTTGATAAACAGTATGTCCGCAATTACACCCTGGGGCTGGTGGACAAGGGGCAGTGGAACAAGGAATACCCAGGGCCTGCCCTGCCGGATGATGTTATTGAAAATACCTATCGACGATACGAAGAGGTATTTAGTCGTCTGACGGCTTAGGTGCCTTTCTGGTAACAGACCCCGGTCCCGCTTAATCCGCAATAGCCGTCCGGTGTCTTGGCAAGATACTGCTGGTGGTAATGTTCAGCGTAGTAAAACTCCGGTGCGGAGCAGATTTCAGTGGTGACACTGCTATATCCTGCTGCTTGTAAGCTTTCCCCGAATGTTTCCTTGCTTGCGATGGCGTCGGCGAGTTGTTCTTCGCTGGAAGTGTAGATAACTGAACGGTACTGGGTGCCTATATCGTTACCCTGGCGCATCCCCTGAGTCGGGTCGTGGCTTTCCCAGAATAGCGTCAGTAAATCCTGGAAACTCACCATGTCCGGATCATAGACAACCAGCACCACTTCAGTGTGGCCGGTGCCTCCTGAGCATACCTCTTCATAGTTGGGATTGGGTGTTGCACCACCGGCGTATCCGACCGCGGTTGTGTAGACGCCCTGGGTTTTCCAGAATCGGCGTTCGGCACCCCAGAAACATCCCAAACCGAAGATCGCTGTTTGCAGGTTTTCGGAAAAGGGCGGCTTGAGCGGCGCGCCATTAACAAAGTGGGTTTCCGGTACCTGCATCACGTCGCTGC
Organism: Pseudomonadota bacterium; assembly: GCA_022571415.1. Classification (GTDB taxonomy): domain Bacteria; phylum Pseudomonadota; class Gammaproteobacteria; order Pseudomonadales; family Azotimanducaceae. Next base: position 7,479 of record JACZXW010000004.1, on the reverse strand, counting down.
GACCGGGCAGTGCGCTGTCTGCTGTTGGCATTTCTCGACTGAGTAAACCCATGCCTTACATCCTTTGGTTGATTGAGACACATTATAGACATTTTGTGCCAAGAATTATTACAAACAACAGCTTGTTATACTCCACGTTTTAAGAAGTCAGGTTGTTTATGAGTGATTTTGATCTCTTCCTGGAGAGGCGAGGGTCGAACAGCGCTAAATGGGACAGGTACGCGGGCACCGAGATCCTGCCGATGTGGGTGGCAGATATGGATTTCAAAGTCCCGCAGCAGATCATTGATGCGCTCAGTGAACGGGCTGCTCATGGCATCTTTGGTTACGATTCGGAACCAGCTGAACTCAAGCAAGTCATCGTTCAGCGCATGGAAATGCTGTATGACTGGGAAGTGGACCTGAACGAGATCCTGTTTCTTCCCGGTGTTGTGGCGGGGTTAAACCAGGCATGTCGCGGTCTGGTGGGTCCAGATGAATCCGTGATCACCGCGACGCCTGTCTATTTTCCATTCCTGAGTGCACCAGAGAACTGGGGACGGAAACTGCATCGCATACCTTGCAGAAAGAACCGGGGCACCTGGCCGTTTCCGGTTGAACAGATGGCCGCAAACATGGCTGAATACACTGAGACGAAGTTGCTGCTGTTGTGCAATCCGTTTAATCCCATTGGCAGGCTGCTCGACGCAAAGGAACTGAGTGGCATCGTGGAGATTTGTCGCAAGAACAATGTGTGGATATGTTCAGATGAAATTCATTGTGAACTGGTGCTTGATGACAGATCTCACATCCCAACAGCGACGATAAGTCGTGAGGCCGAGGAAATTACAATTACCATGATGGCGCCAACCAAGACGTTTAACCTCGCCGGGTTGGGTGGGGCTTTTGCTATCATCAAAAATCCTGAGCTGCGTGAACAATTTATCCAAGGGGGCAAAGGCATGATATCCAGGCTTACAACCTTTGCGTACATCAGCATGCTGGCTGCCTATCGCGATTGTGAACCATGGCGCAGGGATTTGCTGGCCTATTTGCGGGCTAATCGTGATTACCTCGCAAATAGAATCGATGGGATTACCGGCATCAGCATGAGCCCAGTGGAGGCAACTTATCTCGCCTGGTTAGATGTATCCATGCTGAATCTGGATGATCCCATGGAGTTTTTTGAGTCGGCTGGAGTTGGCCTTTCAGATGGACCGCAATTCGATGGACAAGGGTATATGCGTTTGAATTTTGCCTGTCCCCTGGAGACTCTGGTTGAAGCTTGTGATCGAATTGAAAGCGCGGTCAGTAATTTGTCCAGTAGCGTTGGAAAATAACAGAGCAAGGCTGCTGTTCATGCAGATTATCAAACTGGTAGACTCTTTCGGTTTATATCTGGTGGAAAATTTACAGAAGTAGAGGGTAGAGAAAAAATGGGTGAGTTCTGTAGTGTTGAAAGAGAAGGTCCGTTAACCATCGTTACCATTGTCCGGCCGGAGGTGATGAATGCATTGCATCCACCGGCCAACTTCGAGTTAGCTGAAGTATTTGATGACTTTGTAGCCGACAAGGATCAGTGGGTCGCCATCATTACCGGAGCGGGAGATCGCGCTTTCAGTGCCGGTAACGATCTGAAGTACCAGGCTTCAGGCGGCAAGATGGGCGGTCCTCCTTCAGGTTTCGCCGGGCTGACGTCCAGGTTTGACAATGTTAAACCGGTAATCGCAGCCGTGAATGGCGTCGCTATGGGTGGCGGATTTGAAATAGCGCTGGCTTGTGATCTGATCATCGCGGCTGAAAACGCAATCTTTGCACTACCGGAACCGAGAGTGGGTCTTGCGGCACTGGCCGGTGGTATCCACCGATTGCCAAGGGAAATTGGCATGAAACAGGCGATGGGTATGCTGCTCACCGGTCGTCGAGTTAGCGCCAGCGAAGGTAAAGAGCTGGGCTTCGTCACGGCTGTAGCGCCGGAGGGTCAGGCCCTGAGTGTAGCAAGAGAGTGGGCGGCGCAGATCCTGGAATGCGCGCCCTTGTCAGTTCGCGCAAGTAAACAGGCTGCCATGGCCGGTATGGGGGCGGGATCGCTGGAAGATGCCATCAAAGGCAAGTACGATGAGATACTCGCCATGTACAAGGGTGCAGACTTTGTTGAAGGCCCCCTGGCGTTTGCAGAAAAAAGAACCCCAGATTGGAAGGGTGAATAACAAAAAGGAATAATCGTCGTGCGTGTTGTTGTCAGTTTAGTACTGCTCCTTGTGCCACAGTTTGCTCTAGCCTCGGGCACCGAAGGAGCCCTGGAGAACCTGGGTTTAACCACATCGTTCCTGGGCCTGCTTGCGCTAGCGATTTTCATCGTTGCCTATTCTCTGGTGATGGCCGAGGAATTTATCCACCTCAGAAAATCCAAACCCGTCATGCTTGCTGCTGGTATGATCTGGGCCATTGTTGCCTACCTTGTAGGTCAGTCAGATCTTGACCCGCAGACACTTGAAGCAAACCTGCAGCACAATCTGATTGAGTATGCGTCGCTGTTCCTGTTCCTGCTTGTGGCGATGACATACATCAACGCCATGACGGAACGAAACGTATTCGAGGCATTGCGTTCTTGGCTGGTGAACCGGAAATTCGGATATCGTCAGTTATTCTGGATAACCGGTTTGATCGCTTTCTTCCTGTCTCCAGTCGCTGACAATCTGACGACGGCGTTGTTAATGGGTGCGGTCGTGTTGTCAGTGGGTGTAGGTAACCCCAAGTTCGTCAGTATCTCATGCATCAATATCGTGATTGCCGCTAATGCTGGTGGTGCGTTCAGTCCTTTTGGGGACATTACGACACTGATGGTCTGGCAGAGTGGTCATGTGAGCTTTTTCGAGTTCTTCATCCTGTTCGTGCCTTCATTGGTAAACTTTCTGGTACCAGCAATCATTATGAGTTTCGCGATCCCGGATGCACACCCGGAATCCGAATCGGATACTGTAGTGTTGAAGCGCGGCGCCTTTGTCATCTGCTTCCTGTTTGCCTGTACGATTGCCACGGCCGTTTCGTTTGAACAATTTCTTCATTTGCCTCCGTTCCTCGGCATGATGACCGGGATGTCTTATCTTTTCTTTTACAGTTACTACATCCAGATGACTTCGCCGGAGGACCATGAAGATTTTGCCCAGTTCAATATTTTCAACAAGGTGGCACAGGCGGAGTGGGATACATTGTTTTTCTTCTTTGGCGTGATCTTCTGTGTTGGCGGTCTCGGCATGATTGGTTACCTGGAGATCATGTCTTCGGTTTTCTACGACGGCCTGGGCGCTACTTACGCAAATATTGCCTTCGGTGTGATATCTGCGATTATCGATAACATTCCGGTAATGTTTGCCATCCTCACCATGAATCCGGATATGCCACATAACCAGTGGTTATTAATTACGTTAACCACCGGTGTGGGAGGCAGTTTGCTGTCGATAGGATCTGCGGCGGGTGTGGCATTGATGGGACAGGCCCGGGGAATCTATACCTTCTTCACCCATTTGAAGTGGTCATGGGCTATTGCCTTGGGCTACGCCGCCAGTATTTATACCTACCTTCTTATTAATGTACCTTAACAGAGGCTCAGCAGCTTTTCGGTAAAACGATCGTTGGTTTCCCGCAGACTGAGGCTGAGCAGGGTGGCAATTCCCATAAGAACCTTGTTCGCTATAGCGGGCTCTTCCTCATTGAGCCTGGTAAAATCCTCTCGTTTCAGGACGATCAGCTTTAGGTTAGTAATGGCACGCACAGTGGCAGACCTGGGTGCTCCGTCAATCAGCGACATCTCGCCGACTGACCGTCCTTTGGAGAGTTTCGCAATCGTGTGTTTTTTGTTGTCGAATTGTTTGATCACTTCGACTTCACCCTCAACGATGAAGAACATGTAGCCACCGTGGGCGCCTTCCTTGAAAACGAAACTGCCCTCTTCGTATTCATGGGGGAACATATACTTTTCGATAACTTTATAGTCCTGTTCTTCAAGGAAATTGAACACGTCCAGTTTCGGGAGCAGGGAGTTGATGGACTCACTCATAGGTTGTCTATTCCTGAATATTGAGTCGAGGTATGATGGCGTTCTTATAACGTGTTGGCAAGGGTCAAGTTCGAAGAGGCCTGGCCCGGAGTAGATCTATGGCGGATGGGTTAAGTATTGCGGTGTTGACGGTTTCGGATACCCGTAACCTGGAAAATGATACGTCGGGTCAATTTTTGTGTGATGCGCTTCTTGAATGCGGTCATCAACTTAGTGGCAGGCTGATCGAAATTGATGACATCTACCGATTAAGGGCGGTGGTTTCAGCTTGGATTGCTGACGATTCAGTGGAAGTAATCCTGGTGACCGGGGGTACTGGTTTTACGGCTAGAGATTCTACACCAGAGGCACTTGTCCCTTTACTGGACACGCCAATAACGGGGTTTGGGGAGCTGTTTCGACAGTTGTCCTTCGATGAAATTGGATCATCAACTGTACAATCTCGTGCGTTTGCAGGGATTTCGAATAACACACTGGTGTTTTGTATGCCCGGATCAACGGGTGCCTGCCGTACTGCCTGGAATGGAATTTTGAAAGAACAACTCGATATTCACAACCGACCGTGTAATTTTGCGGAATTATTGAGAAAGGACTTGCATGAGGGAGCCTCTGGTTAAGTCGGAATGCCGCACCACTCCCTTTACAATGTCCAGACATTACTGCAGGAAGACGTCCGGGCGGCGTTCCGCTTGATCTACGACTGCTCTGCAGGCCAGAGATATCGAATACTTAATCAGAGGCTCCCTAGATGGTGACGACGCTTTTACCCGTTGACCAGGTCATCGATGAATTGCTGGCGAAAGTCAGTCCAACCGGTGAAATCGTCACTCGCCTCCTTGATGATGCACTGGGGTGCTATCTTGCCGACGACATTAGATCCGGGATCGATGTGCCATGCCTGGCTAATAGCGCCATGGATGGATATGCCGTCAACAGTTCGGAAATTGTAGCGGGCGGCGTGTACAAGGTAAGTGATCGAATTCCCGCTGGCAGTGTTGGTACAGCGCTTGAAGTGGGCACGGTGGCGCGTATATTTACCGGTGCACCCATACCTACCGGCGCAGATGCGGTTATTATCCAGGAAGATACTGAGCCAGCTGTCGGCAATGGCGATAGCGTGGTGATCAAAACAGTTAGTGTTCCAGGTGAAAATGTCCGGCCCAGAGGTCAGGATATTAGCCAGGGTACAACCATACTGGAAAGGGGCAGGAGATTAAGTCCCCAGGATCTTGGGCTCATAGCATCGGTAGGTGTTGCTGCGGTCGAAGTGTTCAAACCCCTGACGATATCAATCCTATCTACCGGCGATGAACTCATCGAACCAGCAAACAGTTTGCAACCTGGACAAATTTATAATTCCAATCGTTTTGCGCTCGCAGGATTGCTGAAAAATATGGGCATGAATGTAGTGGATCTTGGTGTAATCGAAGATACGCCCCTGGCGACAGAAAAAGCACTACGACGCGGAGCGCAGGAAAGCGATTGCATCCTGAGTACTGGCGGCGTGTCTGTAGGTGAAGAGGATCATGTTCGCGCGGTGGTCGAGAGTTTAGGGCACCTTGATATCTGGCGGATTGCGATTAAACCTGGGAAGCCACTCGCTTTTGGGGATGTCCTTGGGACACCTTTTTTTGGTTTGCCGGGTAATCCTGTGTCAACCTTCGTCACCTTTTTTATCATTGCCAGGCCATATCTGGTCGCCTACCAGGGAGGCAAGCAGGTCGAAAACGAATTCTACATTGGCGAAGCAGATTTTGAATACAAGGGTGGCGACAGAAGAGAATTTTTACGCGTCCAGGCGATTGCGAGTCAAAATGCAGTGGTCTTGCGGAAATTTCCCAAACAGGGGTCAGGTGTTATGTCCTCGGTCTCCTGGGCTACCGCTCTGGCTGAAGTGGAAGTGGGTCAACAGGTAAAACCAGGTGACAAGCTAAAATACTATTTGCTGTAGGAGTTAGGTTATGGGACTGATCGTTCTAAGTATTGTGCTCTCGATGATTCTTGGCAGCTGTGTCTGGCTTATTCTGGGGGATAAATTCCCGATCAAGGAAGAACAAAAATGGCCACCACTCAATAATATCGTTTGTTATGCTCTGATATCAGCTGTTCCCGTATATCTGGTTATTTTCTTCGTTTTTTAGTTTTCTGTGCATACAGAATATTGCCTATGAAGCTCCCACTGGACATCAACAAAATAAAGGGGTTTTTGGATCCGGATGAAGGAGCGGCTCTGTTTGATCATTGCATGACAGCATCGGAACTAGGTCCTTGCCTGGAGGTGGGGAGCTATTGTGGCAAATCTACCGTGTATCTCGGGGAGGCTTGTCGACGATCCGGTACCGTCCTGTTCGCAGTGGACCATCACCGTGGATCAGAAGAACACCAGCTGGGTGAGCAGTACCATGACGAAGATCTTTATGATGAGCAGCTTGGGTTGATGGATTCCTTTAAATCCTTCAGAGTAAACATGCGCCTGGCAGAACTCGAGGAAACAGTTGTGCCCATCGTTGCGTCATCAATGGTAGCTGCAAAAAAATGGGCTACACCACTTGGGATGGTGTTTATCGACGGCGGTCATAGTCTGGATGCAGCCATGACAGACTATCGAAGCTGGAGCAGGCATATCGTTCCCGGAGGAATTCTGGCAATCCATGATATTTTCCCAGACCCGAAAGACGGTGGTCAGGCACCGTATACAATCTATAAGCTGGCAAAATCCTCCGGGTTGTTTGAGGAGCTCATCCGGGTAAAGACACTCGGTTTGCTGAGGCGTGTTTAGTAGCGTGATTCATGCAAATAACGCTTCCTGAAAATCAGGTTCGAAGTATTTCGCGTCAATCGCCTCTGGCCCCAGAAATGCGGCGAACAGTATTGTTTGTAACTCCGGATTTTCCTGAATTCTTTGTCGAGCCCTGGCTCTTGTCGCTTCTGCTTCATCACCAAAACGAGCATTCATGGTGGTTGCATATTGTGCGGTGAGCCTTAATCGACGCGATCGTTCCTTTCGCTCTTCCCCATATGGCAGGAAGATGTCGCTATGCCATTCGGTTTTCTGCACCAAAATCTCTGCCACGATGCGCGCATCCCTTAGCGTCACCGAAAGTCCTTGTCCCAATATCGGATCGTTATACCCGGCGGCATCACCCACTAGTACAACTCCCTCCACCCATGGATTATCAACCCAGGCATCCTGGCTCGGATTGGATCGGCACGGGCCAATTGGCGTTGCGTTGGCGATCGCGCCGCTGTTGGGGACGCACGCCATATTAAATAGCAAAAGCATATTCGCGGCGCCGGATTCACCGGAGAAACGATTTCGGTTCGCTAAATCATAATCAGCATAAAGTCTGATTTTGCCATTCCCCTGGGGGGAAATGAGATAGTTGATATCACCAACTTTGCCAATAGACTGGAGATCCTCAGGCCACTCGTGGGCGTTA
>JACZXW010000045.1 GCA_022571415.1 Pseudomonadota bacterium | reverse complement strand
ACGTTGCTGAGATTTCACGGGTGGTCATGCCTTTGGCATACAAGCTTAAAACCTTGTCGTCCATGGAGGTAAAGCGGGTTTGATGCTTCTTCACTAACTGCGGTTCAAAACCGCCGTGTCGATCACGCGGGGTATCAAGCTCAAATTGACCATCTTCGGTCTGCAGGGTCTTACTGGTATAGCCGTTACGGCTATTGGTAGAGGCAGTGACTTCGTGCTTGTCGTAACCCAGATGATCGTCTAACTCAGCGTTAAGAGCGGCCTCAACGGTCAGCTTGGTCAACATCCGGCGAAAATCTGTGAGATCTTTTTCTGTTTTCAGTGATTTTGCAGTCTTACGAGCAAAAGCTTCCAGTTCTTCTTTTTTCATAGTCTACCTATCCTTACCCATTGCTGGAGTTAATGATAAGCAGTTACACAGACTTTGTTACAGTCCCATATGAAGCGCTATCCTCCACCGATGGAGAATTACTTTCATTCGACGATTGAATTAGCCCGCTAGACATATTCGAAAGCACATCACTTTTTCGATAATTAAATTACCATATTCACTTGCCAGAACCTATGAAAACAACCCTGACGGGTATAAATTAACACCAGAGCACCGCTTCCCAAAGCCGTATCCCTGTTGTTTGTAAACAATTTGTAATCCATCGGACAAACGGCACGATTTGATTCATTAAAGGTGTGAAACTCACTAGATTCAAAAGGCATTCACAATTAGATTGCTTTGACTGATACTTGCCTGTAGAGATTCTTCGACCATCATCATGACAAACTTCAGAAGATAATAAATAAGATGCTTTTAGCCAGCGGTGCGTTAATCGTCGGGATAATTCTGCTGGTGTTCAGCGCAGATAAATTCGTCGACGGTGCAGCGGTGACTGCAAAACACTTTGGCCTGCCGCCCCTGCTGATCGGAATGCTTGTTATCGGATTCGGTAGTTCCGTACCGGAAATGATCATCTCTGGACTATCTGCGATCCAGGGGAATCCCAGTCTGGCGCTAGGCAATGCACTCGGCTCAAACATTACCAACATCGCACTTATTCTTGGCGTAACAGCAATCATCAGTCCGATTGTCGTTGGTTCTACAGTCCTTCGCAGAGAACTGCCTTTGCTCATGCTGGTGACAGCTTTCACGGCGTTACTTTTTTATTATGACGGCGAACTAGATCGCATCGATGGCGTACTTCTGATCCTGATGTTTCTGCTCGTCATGGGCTGGACTATCTATGCTGGCTTAAAAACCAAGAGCGATCACTTCGGCGAAATGGTGGAGCAGGAACTAAGAGATACGATTCCCATTAAGCAAGCCGTGATGTATCTGGTATTCGGTCTGATCGTGCTGGTCATCAGTTCACGTATTATGGTCTGGGGTGGAGTGGAAATTGCGACTCGGCTCGGGATCAGCGACCTGATCATCGGACTGACAATAGTTGCCATAGGGACATCGTTGCCTGAACTTGCTTCCTGCATCTCGGCGGTCAGGAAAAATGAACACGACCTTGCGCTCGGAAATGTTATCGGGTCAAACATCTTCAATACATCTATCGTCATCGGAATCGCTGGAACCATTTCACCAACCATGCTGGAACCCGATATTCTCACTCGTGATGTACCCGTGCTCATCATCCTGACAATGGTCCTGTTTATGGCCTGCTACGGATTCCGCACTAATGGTCCGGGCCGGATCAACCGCTGGGAAGGCATACTGCTAGTCTTTGGTTACGTGGGTTATAACATTGTTCTTGCCCTCACCGTTGCATCATAGGGCGTGGCTTCACGAAGTGAAGCATGCCCCCGGCAGGTGATTTACGAAGCAAAACGCCGAGAGGGTAAGGAAATTACACAACAGCTGGCTTTTAAGCTACTTGGGAACGTCTGATTAAGGTCGGTATGCCGCACCACTATTTCCGCCATAACCGCGTCAGAGTCGTACTCAAAAATTTGTTAACTCAACGCATGTTAACAAATTTCCTCCGTGCGCCTCTTCCTTCTCTTGAAGAACAGTTCTGACGAAAATATCCTCTTAATCAGAGATTCCCTTGAATATAAGTACTTCAAGCTCCCCGTCTTTATCAATTGCGGCTCGGTACATGCCGGTGGAATTAAATGAGAAAACAACATTGGCCTGTGGGTCGATACCGATAACGCCTCCCTCGGCATGCATGTTCTTTAATTTAATCAATACAACTTCATCCGCAGCCTGCTGTAACGCAATACCCTTGTACATGACCCGTGCACAGATATCATGGGCGACCACGGCACGAATAAAGTATTCGCCATGACCGGAGGCTGAAACACCACAAGCGCTGTTATCTGCATAGGTCCCAGCCCCAATAATCGGTGAATCACCAACTCGACCGAAGCGTTTGTTTGTCATGCCTCCGGTCGATGTAGCTGCTGTTATGTTGCCATTCCGGTCAATAGCAACCGCACCAACCGTGCCCAACGAATTATCTTCTGACAAGGCGGTGCCGGTCGTCGTGTTCTGGATCCGTTGAAGCTGCCGCATGCGTTGCGGTGTCTGGAAATAGCTGTTGTCAATTAGTTCGTAGCCATGTTCAAGGGCGAAAGATTCGGCACCCTCCCCGATCAGCATGACATGGTCAGAACGACTCATGACATCGCGCGCAAGCCTGATCGGATTTCTGATATGGCGTACACCAGCAATCGCTCCTGCGTTCAGCGACTCACCTTCCATGATAGACGCGTCCATTTCCACCGTCGCTGCATGGGTCAACACAGAGCCTTTCCCCGCATTAAAAAGTTCTGAATCTTCCATCACAACGATGGCTGCTATAACAGCATCGATACTGCTGCTGCCTTTTTCTTTGGAAGAACGGGTGAGTACCTCATATCCAGCGCGAGCCGCCTCTTCAAGTTTCTGCCGGTATGCGACTTCAACTTCGTCCGTCAGTTTCTCGCGCGCAATAGTCCCGGCACCACCATGAATGACAATCGCAATCGGCCCGGCATTAGCCACGGGAACACTCCACAGAATTTAAAACAGAATCAGGGTTTACGCCCTTATACTTCAATGACACTACCATGTCATTGCGAACCGAATGTGAAAAATCTTTGAGAGGGAAGCACTTTTAGAAAAAGTGCTTCACCTTCGCCTTATAGGAGCGGCTCATTTTTATAGTGGCACCGTTGGACAAAATCAAGTGGAACTCACCGTTCATGTGGGAACACACTTTTTCCACGCGATCCAGGTTGACGATGGTGCTCCGATGTACTCGCTGGAAAATTGAAGGATCAAGCTGATTTTCCAGTTCCTTCATGGTCACTCGCATAATATGCGTCTGTTCGTTTGCATGGATGCACATATAATCACCCGCCGCATCCACCCAGTCGATGTCTTTAACTTCCACCAGGGTGGTTTCCCCGCCATCCTTGATTGCGATACGATCAGGATAGGATCTTGCGCCTGTCCGATCTTTCATAAGTTGGGCGACGGAAGTTTCCGATTTCCCCGTGATACCGATAATGAGATCCAGCAATCGTTCTTTGTCAGTTACCGCATCCTTCTGCGTCGCCCTTCCCCGGGCTCTTTGAATTGCAGCCCTGAGCTGATCGGTATCAATCGGTTTTAGAAGATAGTCAACAGCGTGTACTTTGAATGCTTCAATTGCATACTCGTCAAAAGCAGTCACGAAGATAATAAGAGGCATGTTGTCCTGTTGCAGGTTCTCAATTACATCGAACCCGCTCATTCCAGGCATCTGAATGTCAAGTAGCACGAGATCCGGTGAATGTTCTGCAATAGCAGCAAGCGTTTCCCTGCCATTTACGCACTCAGCAATCACTTCCACACCTTCAATTTCTTGCAGGCGGAGTTGCAATCCTCTGCGAGCGAGAGCCTCATCATCGGCAATAATAATTCTAAAAGGTGGGACTTTCGGCATTATTGTTCCGTCTCGAAAGGAATTCGAATTTCTATCTTGAGCCCATGAGGGAGCGCCGTCCCGAATTTGCAGGAATGGCGATCACCGTACAACTGTTTCAGGCGTTCCCGGGTGTTTGCCAGTCCAACCCCCTTGAAGTCCGGTAATTTTCCACCTTCTGTCGCTATACCGGGACCATCATCAATCACCTCAAGCAGTAGATCCCCGGCAAAAACTTTTCCAAGAATAGTAATCTTACCGCCTCCTTCCCTGTTCGCCACAGCATATTTAATGGCATTTTCCACCAGCGGTTGCAGGAGCAGGCTTGGCACCAGCCCTTTACGGGCATCGTCTTCTATATCAATAGAAACCTTCAGCCTGTCATCAAAACGCACTTTTTCGATCTCGAGGTACAGCTCCATGGTATTGATCTCGTGTTCGAGGTCGACTTTCTGCATAGCGTCCTTATCCAGCGAATAGCGCAGGAAATTACTCAGTTTGGTCACCATGGCGTTCGCAGTTTCCGTATCCTTATCCAGTATCAATGTCGAAATCGCATTCAACGTATTAAAAAGGAAATGGGGGTTTAGCTGGTAACGCAGCATCCGTAATTGGGATTCATGGGCAAAAGACTCTGCACGAATGCTTTTTTCTTTCTCTTCCTGCAGCAGGCGATAATACTTGAGACCGAAATAGAGTACGCTCCAACACAATAACAAGAAGTATGAATAACCAATCCAGCCTTCGAAATAGGCGGTGTAGCCATATGCGTCTACAGTCTTGAATTCACTGTAGTAGGAGAATTGAGAATAATTTTTTACGGCCTGCCAGATGGGCGCAAATAAACCGGAAACGCCTAGTACTGTAATTGCTCGAACGTATACCGGAAGTTCCCAAACCGCCTGATATACATACCGCAACACGGTTGTTAGAAGGAGCCCGGCAAAGGCATCCACCCACAACAAAAAAATACGTTCAAATGGCTGTCCCCAATAGGCGTCCCGCAGCGCGAACAGGCTGACCCAACCGGTCCAGCCGATCAGCTGCAGGGTCCAGAACTGGTAGTGACGATTCTGCGAAATTTCAGCGAGTTGCATAGATATCCGGGAAAACAGGCACTCTTGTTGGGAAATTGCTGTTGCGAAGTATAGATGAAAAAGCCCGTCCTATAGGACCAGCTCGACGGAATAATCTTTCGTTCTGCCGCAGTTTTACCTCCCCGACCCATATTAACCATACCAATATCAATGGCGGTCCAGGAATTCCGGTGCTACTATAATTTTCCCTCTCTTCCGAGTGGTCAGCAGAGAATACCGGTACATGAGTAAAGAACTTTTCAGGGTAGCTTTTAATGGTGTTACTACTGGCGAGTACGATCTGGAGACCACAAAGGAAAGATTTCAAAAGTTGTTCAGGCTTGCGCCTGAAAAAGTCGAACGTTTGTTCAACGGTAAAAAATATATTCTCAAAGGCGAAATCGAAGAAGAAGCAGCAATTAGTTTTGCCATTCGCATCGCTGAAGTTGGCTGCGAGTGTTACATCGAAACCTTGTCCGAGGACGCAATTGCATTTGGATCATCAAAATTCGTGGAGCGTCGACAAGGAGAACGTCGCATAAAATTCAGACGCGGTCCCAGACAAGGCGCCAAGGTCCCCGACCGGAGGATCCTCGTTGGCAGAAGGAAATCCGATCAGTCGATTCTAGTTGAAACTCAGCAGGCTGCCAGTTAAGCAGTGAAGTTTTCTGGTCGTCTCAGCGCACTCCGCCGAGTTCAATACCGACGGTATTGGCTGGGTTCATTCGCATCAGTCGGCGCCACCCAACTGCAGATCATGGCTCAGGGTTGGCTGGTATTTAAGCTCTCCGGTTCTGCGCTGATGCTGGGTTATCTGGGAGCCGCAACCGCCATCCCTGCCATTGTACTTTCACTGTTCGGCGGCGCACTGGCGGACCAGCTCAATAAAAAGACCGTTTTGATGGTCACTTCCCTCGCTGTGGCACTGTTGTTACTCACACTGGCTATCGCTGATGTCGCCCATCTTGCGACCGCTTGGCTGGTCATCATGATCGCCGCACTCGTTTCGATTGTCTCCGGGCTGGATTGGCCCACAAGGCAATCAATATTCCCAATGTTGATTGAGCGCGAAGATATGATGAGCGCTGTGGCACTTAATTCAATCATCTGGCAGGGCTGCCGTATGATGATGCCAGCCCTAGGCGGCATCCTTATCGCTTATACCGGCACCTGGTTCATATTTTTTCTTTGTGCTGCCGGTTTCTTTACCATGTTTCTGGTGATCTCCAGCCTTAATATTCAAACAAGAACCAGCTCCGGCGTTCCCGCTTTTGCTTCAACCATGCAGAAAGTCGCAGAGGGTTTGAGTTTTATCCTAACCAATAAAACCTTCCTGCTGCTGATTTCCCTTTCCTATGGTGGTATGTTTTTCGTCTCATCCTATATGCAACTCATGCCGGCCTTCTCCAGCCTGCTTCAGGCCGGTGAAACAGGATACGGCTATCTGATCTCAATTACTGGAGTCGGCTCCGTCATAGGAACCATTATCGTCGGCTCCTTTCAGCAGTCGCACCGTCTGGGCAGGATTATACTTGCCGCTGCTTTCCTGTCAGGGTCATCAGTCTATTTGTTCACCGCGGCTACTGGCTATGCGTTAGAGACCGGGTTTGCATTTCCACTGGCGATGGCAGCAGGATTTACCATCGCCATGTTCTCCTCAATCTTCATGATTACGTCAATGACCGTGCTTCAATTGCAGGTACCAGATAAACTTCGCGGCAGGGTCATGGGGCTGCATGGCATCACCTACAGCCTGATGCCGTTGGGAGGCTTACTTGCCGGGTTTATGTCGACCCTCATCTCTGCGCCAGCCGCCATCGCGCTGAATGCAACGGTTTACCTGGTTATTGTAGCGATTATCAGCATCAGCCAGGTTCAAATCCGGCGTATTGACGGATCTGCCATGTCTCCCACCGGTTAAAACAACGTCTCGAAATTACGACGTTCGTTGCTGGTTCTTGAGTGTTTTATCGCTGATGCAAGCACGGGTATCCCTTCCTTGATCAGATCGTCAGGAACATGACCAAACGCAAGCCTGATATAAGGCTTGTTGGCATAATCCACATGAAAGGCAAACCCGGGTGCAAAGAAAAATCCTTTATTGTTGGCCACCTCTATCAACTTCTGCATATCGGTATCCTCGGGTAATCTCACCCACATGAAAAGTCCACCAACAGGATTAGACCAGACACAGATGTCTGACAGGTGTTCCTGCAACCCGGCATTGACCAGATCCCGTTTTTTCTTCAGCACCAGGTTGGCTACTTCGCAATGATCCCAAATACCATTCTTATAGAACTCCGCCACAACCGCAGCCGCAAAATAATTACTTCCAGCATCAAATCGCTGGTTCACAATTTTACTGAACATCGGCTCTTTCGCTAACAGATAGCCAAGGCGAACTCCCGGCGCGAGAATCTTTGATAGGGAGCCGATGTAGATCTGGTTGGGACTGTCATCCATGGCAAACATTGAAGGTACTTTTTCTCCTTCAAAATGTACGTCTCCATAACAATTGTCCTCAACCAGCGGTAAGTCATATTCAGCCGCGAGACTGATCAGTTCCTGCTTGCGATCCTTCGGCATGCAGGTTCCAGTCGGGTTCTGGTAGGTGGTCAGCGCATAAATAAATCGCGGTAATCGATCGGCATCGCTTAATTCCTTCAATTTTTCGCTTAAGGCATCCATGCGCATACCATGATCATCAAGAGGAATACCGACCATCTCAAGTCCAATCCCTTTATACGCGCTTATCGTCCCGCTGTAGGTAAATTCCTCGGTGATAACTATGTCGTCTTTGCCTTGCCGCAGTGCCTGACCCACCAGGGTTACTGCCTGCATGGAACCGTTCATGATGGCGATCTGCTCGGGATCAACAGGAACTCCTTCGCGCTCACTCTCACGCCGCGCCATCGCCTTGCGTAATCCCTCGTGGCCCTTGTTGCCCGGATAACGATTAAATTGTTCGTGCTCAGCATCAATCGCACGTATAGCTGCCTGCTTGAATTCCTCAACCGGAAACGTTTCAGGATTAGTCTGTCCTACCGCAAAATCATAGATCGCCATCAGCTTACAGCTCCTTCGTCGGTGTCCCGCTCTCAGTGGTTATCATAACGCTCAACAAAGCGCACGATTCTATCCAATCCTTCCTGCAATCTTTCATGGCTCTGCGCAAAACATACTCGGATGTTCTGTTCATTGCCTATTCCAAAAGTATAACCAGGCGCAACACCTACATCTTCTTCAGCCAGCAGCGCTTTTGTAAAGTTCAGGCTGGACCGGATTCCTTCTATTTTCGGGAACGCATAGAAGGCTCCTTTTGGCGGCGCAAGTTTGATACGTCTTTGCCCCTCAAACGCATCATTCACCAGCTTTGCTGCTGCTTCATACTGGGACTGCATCTGCTGCACAACGGGCTCACCCCGCTCCAGGGCCGCAATACAGGCGTGTTGTGCAAACACAGTGGCACCTGTATTAAAACATTCCGACATAATTGCCCAGTGCTCCGACTGTTCAACTGGCGTGACTACCCAGCCAACTCGCCAACCTGTCATGGCCCATGCTTTGGAAAATCCATTGACCACTACGACGGGATCATCATCCTTGGCAATCTGAAGAAATGATGGGGCAACATCGGCACCAAATATATGGCGATGATAAACCTCATCAGCGATAAGAAGAATGTTACGCTCCCGGCAGCAAGCCAGCAGTTCCTCCTGATCCTTGCGCGGCATGATCCAGCCCGTAGGGTTGCAGGGTGAATTGATGTAAATGCTTCTTGTTTTTTCCGTGACCTTGTCGACTATTTCAGAGGCGCTGAGCTGCCAGCCGTTTTCTGTCTCCCGCTGGCGCACCATGTTGATTTTCGCGCCGGTGACCGCATAGGTCGTTTCGATGTTCGGCCAGTGAGGACTGACTATCAGCGCTTCGTCTCCCTTGTTTAGTGCCATCTGCGCCGCAATAGTCACGCCGATCATTGCCGATCCAGGCACCGATATTCGGCGTGGATCCACATCCATCGCATAAAGTGAGTCCAGGTAGGACTTAATGGCCAACCTTAATGACTCAATGCCCCGGGTATGGACATAAAAAGTTTCTCCATCGTCCAGTGCTTTTTTTGCAGCCTCACGAATAAAGTCAGCGGTAACAGCATCGCCTTCACCAAACCAAAGGGGGATTACTTTCGGATCATCCATGCGAGTAAACGCAACCGCAGTAATACCGTTTTGCTTAAGCAAGGCAATATCAGGCCGAACACCTTTCACAGTAAATCCATACAGCAGGAAATAATCGCGCTCCTTATGAAGTGCCCTTAGGCAGTATCCTTTGGATTGTTCCAGATATCGCGCGCTATCTTCCAGGAGCCATCGTTAAGCTTCTTCAAGATCCAGATATGACGACTGACAGATCTGAGAGGGGGCGCGTCTGAGTCGATTTTAGATCGCAGGTAGCCATCAAAACCGACCCGCACGAAAGCCCAATCGCCAGCCATTACAACTTCGTCAACAGTCGTTTTCTGGTCAAATCGAAACTTTTTGGTGAAACCGTAAAAGGACTTCGCCTCATCAACCAGGACATCCCCATAACTCGAAGGCATCATCCACACGGCGTCATCGGTGAACAAATCGAAATACCTGTCGAAATCGTCTGAACGAATAATTTCGAGGGCCTGGAGAATCAGAAGCCTCACAGCGTCATCATCACTTGATACTTTTGCTAAAGCCGGTGCCACGGTAAATTCCTCTGGATAACCGGGGTCACTGATATTACTTAACCACATTCGCGATGCAAGGAATATATATTCCCTTCGTTACCTTCTTCTGACGTTAACTCTGCTAAGGTTAGACTTGCGGTCATCAAGCAGGTTTACTCTAAAGCAATGATTTTATTAAAGTATCTGGGATATATCCTGGCTTTCCTGATGATCATCACCGTGATATTTATGTATAAAAAGCCGATTCCAGTTGATGTTGTAGACGCCAGATATACAAGTCCTTCGTCCCAGTTCCTGATGATGGAAAATGGATCGCGAATCCATTATCGCGACGAAGGTAATCGACAGGGGAAAATAATTGTGTTGCTGCACGGTTCCAGTGCCTCTCTGCACACGTGGGAACCCTGGGTCGAACTTCTCGGAGATGAATTCAGAATCATCACGCTGGATCTCCCCGGTCATGGGCTCACCGGGGCCGTACCGGATAACGACTACACGACGGACGCCTACATTAAGGTGCTTGATGCTGTAGTGCGCCACCTGGCGGTACCCGAGTTTGTACTTGGAGGCAACTCAATGGGAGGGCAGGTTTCCTGGCGATATACACTGGCGCATCCCGGCAAAGTTACTGCACTGATCCTCGTTGATGCCATGGGCTTATCAGAATGGTGGCTCGAATCCCAAACTTCTGAAACAGGCAAACCTGACTCGAGACCGATGGTTTTTCAACTGCTGGCTAAACCCTGGTTCAGGGCAATTGCCATGAGACTGGATACCTACTATCTCGTCAAATGGGGCGTTGAAGCCGCCTACAATAATTCTCCGGTAGTAACGGATGATCTGATCATGCGTTACTACGAGCTGGCGCTGCGAAAAGGTACGCGCGCAGCAACCATGACCCGTTTCTCTTATTCAGAACAAAATTTTAGCCAGACCTATGACCTTTCACTAATCGCCCGGCCAACACTAATCATCTGGGGTGAAGAGGATTCATTTATCCCGGTTAGTATAGCCTCAAAGTTTGAACAAGCATTACCAAATACAACATTGGTTACGTTCAGTGGTGTGGGTCACATACCCATGGAAGAGATCCCGGAAGAGTCTGCAAATACTGTAATAGAGTTTATGCACTCTTTATCGCCAGAAACGTATACACAAACCACTGACACCATTGAGGAGGTGGAGGAGCGATGACACAACACAAAATTGCACAAGATGATGGAGAATGGATCGCCGCGCGACAGGAGTTGCTGGTCAAAGAAAAAGAATTTTCAAAACTACGCGATGAACTTAGTTCAGCGCGCCAGGCACTTCCCTGGCGAAAAATAAATGCGGAATACCTATTCGAATCCAACCAGGGAAAGTTCACCTTAAATGATCTGTTTGCAGGAAAATCCCAGCTGATTACCTACCACTTCATGTATGGACCGGGCTGGGAGGAAGGCTGCCAGCGGTGTTCCTTCTGGGCGGACCAGTATGACACCATCATCCTGCATATCGGTCAGAGGGATGTGTCCCTGGCTGTTATTTCACGCGCTCCCTGGCGGGATTTTCAGCAGTTTAAGGACCGCATGGGGTGGCAGTTTCACTGGCTGTCTTCCGCTGAGAACTCCTTTAACAGCGACTTCAAGGTATCGTTTCCTGGACAGGAAACCGGCTTTTACAACTACCGGGAAACGAGTGTCGGGGAAGAATTACCCGGCCTGAGCGTTTTCTACCGGGATGACAGTGGAGATATTTTTCACACCTACTCTTGCTATGCGAGGGGACTGGACCCTCTCAACGCAACATACCAGATGCTGGACCTCGTACCTCACGGTCGCAATGAAGGCGACCTTCCCTTTCCCATGGCCTGGGTGAAGCTCCACGATAAATATAACTAACTGCCATGGCTAAGGTGTGAATCGGGAATTGCCTACAACATCCAGCGAGCAGAGACTTTTTTACGGTTGGATAATGGTGGGGGTAACGTTCGTCATCCAGTTTTTTACGATGGGAACGGGCTTTTACGTTTTCGGCGTGCTGTTGAAACCGCTGACCGAATCACTCAATGCCGATCGTTTTCTCGTTTCGCTGGCTCTTTCGTGTCAAACAATTGTGGCGGCACTCCTCGGTCCGATTGTCGGTGTGGCCATCTCCAAATACTCAATCCGCTTACTGATGTGTACCGGCTCCTTGCTGATGTCACTGGGATTTTTTGCATTGTCACACGCACAGGAACTCTGGCATCTGTATGTGGCTTTCGGCGTCATTGTTTCGGCGGGAGTCGCGATGACAGGTCCCCTGCCAAACAATGCTTTACTTGCCAACTGGTTTATCAGGCGCCGTGGTACCGCAATGGGTATCTCACAGTTTGGCGTTACCATCTCGGGGACAATACTGGTTCCAGCCACAACCTGGCTGGTACTCGAATTCGGGTGGCGTGCGACAGTTCAACTGATGGCGGTGACAGTCCCCTTGATATTGCTCCCGATTATCCTATTTCTGGTGATCAAGACGCCGGAAGAAAGGGGACTCCTACCGGACGGAGCACCCTCTGCGAACGCAGATCCGGAATCAGGCGTTAGCAAAGAACAATGGACCATGGGGCGTGCCACCAGAGACCGACGGGTATGGCTGCTCACCCTGATCATTGGACCAAGCTTCATGAGCATCACCGCCATCTTGTTGTCTATCCACTCCCATGCAACCGATTTAGGGTTGACGGCAATGCAGGCGTCATCGGTTGTTGCTGCCATGACGTTTACCGGCGCAATCGCCAAACCCCTTTTCGGAACCATGGCTGATTATTACAACAAGCGACTCGTGACGGCAATATCACTGCTTTTACAAATCGCCGGGGTCACCTGCATTATCCTCACGCAGGACTACCTCGGCCTTATCCTCGCTGGCGTTGTATTTGGCCTGGGTTTCGGTGCCGTGATGCCACTATGGAGCATATTGCTGGGAGCCATTTTCGGCAGGCACGCATTTGCCCGAATCATGGGTTTTATGACCCCCCTGATACTGCCCTTCACACTGCTCGGCTTTCCTTTTGCAACCTTTGTATTTGAACAAACCGGAAGCTATTTACCAGCTTACACCGCGCTCATCGGCGCTTTTATCGTCGCTGGTATCGCGCTTTTATTTTTGAAGGTGCCGGATTCGACCGCAGGAAATCGATAGCCCCCGCCGGGTTAAGCCGCGCTATGTTGCGCCAGCCACTTCATGGCAATACTTGCATGCAAAGCGATGCCATGCGCCATACCCTCTTCGTTGAGTATCATCCTGTTCGAGTGACAGGGTGCGGCGAGTGAAGGATCATCAGGCTTGACGCCCAGAAAAAACATTGCGCCCGGCCATCTCTGCAGGAAGAAGGAAAAATCCTCAGCCCCCATCATCGGTGAGCGCATGGGAATAAACGCATGTTCGCCGAGGATTTCTAGGGTAGTTTGCCGAGCAAACTCCACAAATTCGGCATCATTGACAGTCACGGGGTAGCCCGGGCTAATGTTGAATTCCGCCTTCATCTCGTGAGCGATAGCGATCTGCTTCGCCAGCCTCTCCATGCCTTCATGGGCTCTGTTTCTGGATTTTTCCGACGTTGAGCGCAAGGTACCCAGGACGTTGGCTATTTCGGGAATAACATTTGAAGTGGTACCTGCTTCAATCTTTGTTGTCGTTAACACGACCGGGTCAAAAACATTGATCCGGCTGGTGACAAAAGTCTGGAACGCCTGCACGATTTCACAGGCCACCGGAATAGGATCCAGGCAATCATGGGGCATGGATGCATGCCCGCCCCGTCCTTTGATGACCATTTCCCAGGTATCCGCCGCCGCAAGCAGGGTACCTGCCCTGCCCGTTACCTTACCGATTTCCAGCAGCGGTGTAATGTGGATCGCAAAGACCGCATCAGGAGAATTCGGCGCTTCAAACAAACCTTCATCCAGCACGACCTTTGCCCCAAAATAACCTTCTTCACCTGTCTGAAAAAAGAAATCGACCGAGCCGTTTATGTCGCCACGATTCGCATGCAGGACCTTCGCCGCACCCACCAGCATGGCGGTATGGGAATCATGACCACAGGCATGCATCTTGCCTTCATTTTTCGATGCAAAGGGCAGGTCATTGTTCTCCGGCATGGGTAGCGCGTCCATGTCACCACGAAGCATGATCCTCGGTCCATTACCCGCGCCATGAAGCGTGGCAACAAGGCTGGTCGTCTCCTGGCTGAAACGAATATCAAGATCGAGGCCGGCCAGGGAGTCAACCACGGCTTTGGTCGTCTCCGGAAGCTGGTTACCCAGTTCCGGATTTGCGTGAATTTTTCGCCGCAAGTCTATGGTCTCAGGCAGTACCTTTTTAGCGTCTGCTAATGCGTCCATTTATAGTCTCCTGACCCAATGGTATCGTGAAGCAATTGGTTAATGTAAGAAATGTGACACACTTCACACTTTTGCCGTTGTAAACTGATCACAATTTGAAATTACCTGACTAGGGAACGTCTGATTAAGGTCTATTTCCGCCATAACCGCGTCAGAGCCGTACTCAAAAATTTGTTAACTTACAGCATGTTAACAAATTTTCTCCGTGCGCCTCTTCCTTGTTCTGACGAAAATATCCTCTTAATCAGAGGTTCCCTAGCATATCATTCCCTGGATGTTTCCTGACTATGAAAATATCGAGCAGGCGAAACAAAAAAGTAAGACTGACCAACAAAGGTAACCTCTCCCTTTATTTTATTGGTACTGGATCCGCATTCGCGAAAACCCTAAATCAGAATAATCTCATTATCGTCAAAGGCAGTGACCATCTGCTTATTGATTGCGGTACAAAATGTTCACAGGCCCTGCACAATGTTGGTTTACCCCTCGTCAATATAAAAAACTACCTGATTACCCACAGCCACGCAGACCACATCGGCGGGCTGGAGGAAGCACAATTATTCGGGCGTTATGTGGTTCATCAGAAACCAACAATGATTATCAACAAAACCTTTGAGAAAATTCTCTGGGAGCAGTCACTGCGGGGCGGCTCTGAAAGGTCCGAAGCCCAAAATCTCACCTTCCCCGATTTGTGGTCTGTCGTTCGACCTAAAAAACTCAAGAACTTTCCCCGCGAAACCTGGGAAGCGAACATCGGTTCTATCAACGTGAAGATGCCGCGGACGATGCACTTTCCAGACAGCGCAAGCTCCTGGCGAGCTTGTGCGTGGAGCTGTGCCGTCATCATTGATGACAGGATCCTTTTCACCTCGGATACCAGATTCGATCGGGAACTCCTCGAGTCGTTCGATGCGAAGATGAACTTCGAGGTGATTTTCCACGATTGCCAGTTATTCACCGGCGGCATCCACGCTTCCCTGGATGAATTATCGGCTTTACCGGACCGGTTAAAAAAGAAAATCGTCCTGATGCACTATGGAGACAACTGGCGGAACTACCGTGCGCAGGCGAAAAGCGCTGGATTTCATGCCTGGGCAAAAGAAGGTCACACCTATTCGTTTTAGCCAGCCGTCCGATCACAACGGCTTATAACCAGGTATCTCCCGTGATCTATCCGCTGGTTTTCGCCTCATCAATATGATTTACTTTCGGCCTCTTTTTCACCTTACTCTTAACCGAAATTAACGAATGCTTAAGGAGCAGAACCATGGGTTTATTGGACGGTAAAGTTGCTGTCGTAACAGGTGCTGGCGGCGGATTGGGTGAAACCCATGCGATGCTGCTGGCACAGGAAGGCGCATCTGTCGTGGTTAACGATCTTGGCGGCGCACGTGACGGCTCCGGTTCCGGCAGTAGCATGGCAGACCAGGTTGTCGAGAAGATTAAAACCGCAGGCGGTAAAGCAGTGGCCGACTATGGCAACGTGACCAAAGAAGAAGACGCGCGAGCAATGGTGCAGACCGCGGTTGACAACTTTGGAAAAATTGATTTTATGATCGCTAACGCGGGTATCCTGCGCGACAAGTCATTTAAGAATATGACCAACGAAATGTGGGATATCGTGCTCGACGTGCATCTTCGCGGCACCTACCTGACGGTCAAGGCAGCTTATGACCAGATGCTCGCCCAGGAGGCCGGCGGCAGTATCGTTGTCACAGCATCCACATCGGGTCTGTTCGGTAATTTCGGCCAGACTAACTATGGTGCGGCAAAAGCGGGAATTGCGGGATTCGCCAGATGCCTGTTCCAGGAAGGCATGAAGTATGGCGTCAGGGTTAACATACTGGCCCCTGCCGCCTGGTCCCGATTAACCTCTGATATTTTTCCGGAAGGCCAGAACATGGAGGAACTGCTGTCCCCGGACAAAGTATCCCCCCTGGTCGTCTGGCTGGGCTCCGATGAAGCAAAAGAAGTCACCGGCCGCACTTTCCTGGTGGCGGGTAACAACGTCCAGTTGATTTCATGGCAATCGCAAACCATCGCCATAAAAGACAACACTGAAGAACCCTGGTCAGTTACAGAAATCGGTGAACAAATCAGGGAAAATTTTGAAAAATGGCCCAAAGGCATCCAGCCAACACCACGGTCTTTTGACTAGAGCGCGGCTTTTATAAGCGAGGAAATCCAGTGAAGGAAAAGTACGGAGATATATCGGTCACCATTCTTGATGGCTACGTCGGTCAGGTTGAAATACAGCGAGGGCCTAACAACTTTTTCGACCATCCGCTGATAAAAGATCTCGCTGACTGTTTCGAGGATATCGACGCTAACCCGGATGTACGGGCGATTGTTCTGTGCTCCGAGGGAAAACATTTTTGCGCTGGCGCGAATTTTAGCTCTAGCGCCCGAGCGCAGCAGCAAGAGCGATCTGCCGATAAACCCAACCCCCTGTATACCGAGGCAGTCAGGCTGTTCCGCAGCAAGACGCCGATTGTGGCCGCAATCCAGGGCGCTGCAGTTGGTGGTGGGTTTGGCCTCGCCGTCATGGCGGATTTTCGCGTGATCTGCCCAAACACGAGAATGACTGCCAACTTCGTAAAGCTGGGATTTACTCCCGGATTCGGGCTCACCCACACTCTACCCAGGGTCATCGGGACACAGAATGCAAACCTGCTGTTCTATACCGGCAGGCGCATCAATGGGGAAACGGCTCACGAATGGGGTCTCGGTGATATCTATACCGATAACGACAATGTACGTGATGCCGCCATTGAACTCGCCCGTGAAATTGCGGAGAACGCACCACTGGCCGTGGTCTCTGTGCGAAGCCAGATGCGCGGCGATCTGGCGGACGGCGTCAAGGCAGCAACCGACATCGAGAACGCTGAACAATTTCGCCTGCAGAAAACTGCGGATCACAAAGAAGGCGTGAAGGCAGTTTCAGAAAGACGTCCGGGAAATTTTACCGGCAGTTAACAGGTCACCACTAGGGAACGTCTGATTAATCATCAAGCCAAAAAGATGTCTTGAGCCGCGCACCGTCAAGCTCGAATATTTCGTCCGTGCGCTCGAGAAATTCGTCAAAACTAAATTCTGATCCCAGCGTGACACCCTTGTTGGCAAACACCGCGTCCGAGGCAAAGCGTCCACCTGCAGCTTGAATAATTCGCCCGTTCGGAGCGTCCTCGGACGACAGATACAGGACCGCAGGGCTCACCAGCCGGGGATGGTTCCCCTCTTCCGGATTGTCAGCATCGACATTGCTGCCTGGCACACTCGCTGTCATTCTCGTTGCGGCCCCCGGCGACAGACAATTTACGCGGACGTTGTGAGATGCACCTTCCCTGGACAGATTGTTCATCAGCCCTACCATCCCCATTTTTGCTGCACCATAGTTCGCCTGTCCGAAGCTCCCCAAAATGCCAGACACAGATGAGGTAAAAACCACGCGACCGTAGTTTTTTTCGTACATGATCGGCCATGCATGCCATGTGACATAGGCACTTCCATTGAGATGAACATTGATAACGATATCCCATTCATCCAGTGTCATCTTCTTGAAGGACTTGTCACGGAGAATCCCGGCATTGTTCACCACGATATCAACCGTGCCATATTCTTTGACGGCAGTTGCGACGATACTTTTTGCACCTTCTCGATCTGAAACAGACGCCTTGTTGCCTACAGCTTCACCGCCTGCGGCTCGAATTTCTTCAACCACGGCATCGGCAGCATCGCCTCCTCCGGAGCCATCCACGGCACCACCCAGATCGTTAACCACAACTTTCGCTCCATGCTGTGCAAATAACAATGCATGTTCCTTACCCAGACCACCCCCGGCGCCCGTGATAATTGCAACTTTACCTTCTACGCTCATTGCTTCCTCCAAGATTTCAGTCAGTTAGCAAATAAATCATTGCTTCGAGGCTCACCAATATACAGCAACTCGCATTCTCAACGCGAAACATTTGAAAGTAGAACTCGGGTGCTTCATCATGTCCTGACGTGTACTTATTATTTTTCAGATTCAGCCTATTCGCACTCGGACTATTGCAGGCGACGGCTCCAGATATCGCCGTCGCCGATAGTCTCGGCAGACCTTCCCGGAATGTGGTCCTGATCATCGGCGATGGTATGGACGACCACCAGATCACCATCGCCCGAAACTACCTGAAAGGTGTACGAGGGCAATTAGTCCTTGATGGGATGGCAGTGAGAAGTGCAGTGCAGGTCCTTACCATCGATGAAACAGATCCTTCCCGTCCTCGATTCGTTGCAGATTCCGCCAACAGTGCGACCGCGATGGCCACGGGAACCGTGACCAGTCGTGGCCGTATCTCCACCAGCGCGAAGGAAGGCCGGGATCTACAGACGATTGTTGAACTGGCACAACGGGCAGGTCTGAAAACCGGACTGGTCACCACCTCCTCCGTGACAGACGCAACACCCGCTTCTTTCGCGGCTCACGTTCAAAATCGCTTCTGCGAGAACCCCGATCCTGCCGTGTTTATGAAATACGGAACACTGATTGACTGCTCCGGTGAACAAAAAAGGAACGGCGGTCTCGGTACAATTTCCGAGCAACTGGCAGTTTCCGGTCTGGACGTATTGCTGGGCGGTGGCCTGAAACATTTTACCGTCAATGCGGCAGGTAGCAGCGAAACTGTACAAAAACTCGCACACAACAAAGGCTTTCGGGTCATTCATACGAAGCAGGCGCTCAATAACACTAGTCCCGGTGAGAGGCTGCTGGGGTTATTTTCTGCCAGTCACCTGGCGGTCAGATTACGCGGCGAAAATAATCGAGTAGCAGAAAAACCTACGATCAGCCAACAACAAGTTGAATTTCCGGCGCCGATGGGCTGCGAGAATAACCCGGCATACAAAAATACGCCGCCATTGGAATTGATGACGCGAAAGGCGCTCGAAATCTTGAACCATGAAAATGATTCCGGATTCTTCCTGATGATCGAATCGGCCTCGATCGATAAACAATCTCACCTTCGAAACCCGTGTGGTTCAATCGGTGAACTCGCCCAGCTCGATGAAACGCTGGCCTATGTCCTGAAGTTCGCAGACAACCATCCGCAAACACTGGTGATCGTGACTGCAGATCACGGCCAGGCCGCACAACTGGTACCCAGTGAGACCCTGTTCTCTAGCAGCACAACTCCTGTCTACACACCCGGCAGTATTGCCAGAATCAGGATGCAGGAGGGTGGAGAAATGGGTATCAACTATGCCACCAATGAATATTCCGTAGAGGAACATACAGGTGCGGCC
>JACZXW010000138.1 GCA_022571415.1 Pseudomonadota bacterium | reverse complement strand
CAGGTGGTCATCAAGGCTGTCAATGAACTGAAAGCGGAAGCAGGAAAGGAAGCCTGGGATTGGCAACCGGTCGCCGAAAATACCGCTTTGATTGAGTCGGTATCGGATAAGTACGGCGGCAGTATTGCAGAAGCATACAGGATCACTGACAAGATGGACCGGCAAAATCGTCTCGGTGAACTTCGGGAGCAAGCAATTGGTGAACTGGCAAGTGAACAGGGTCCGGATGCTGATGAAATACTCGAAGTGTTCAGCGGTATCGAGAAGAAAACAGTACGCAGAGCGATTATTGCCGGTGAACCGCGAATAGACGGAAGAGACACGAAAACGGTTCGAAATATCAGTGTTGAGGTTGGCGTGTTACCCATGACTCACGGTTCTGCATTGTTCACACGCGGGGAAACCCAGGCAATAGTAACAACCACGCTGGGGTCCATGCGCGATTCCGCGATTATTGATGCACTGCAGGGATCCTTTAGGGATAACTTTATGCTGCACTACAATTTCCCTCACTATTGCGTGGGTGAAACTGGTTTTTCCGGCGGACCAAAGAGACGAGAGATAGGTCATGGTCGTTTAGCCAGGCGTGGATTGGCGGCTGTACTACCGAAAGCTGAAGATTGGCCTTACACCACTCGAGTGGTTTCAGAAATCACTGAATCCAACGGTTCATCTTCGATGGCCAGCGTTTGTGGTGCCAGCCTGGCGCTGATGGACGCGGGTGTGCCGCTTAAGGCGCCGGTTGCCGGTGTCGCCATGGGGCTTGTAAAAGACGGTGATGACTACGCGGTCCTGACTGATATCCTTGGCGATGAGGATCATCTTGGCGATATGGATTTCAAGGTTGCTGGTACTGCGACTGGCATTACCGCGCTGCAAATGGATATAAAGATCCAGGGTATCACCGAACAGATCATGGAAACTGCGCTGGACCAGGCGAAAGCAGCACGTCTACATATTCTTGAGGAGATGAACAAGGTCCTCGGGCGTTCACGTGAGACGGTGTCTGAAAACGCACCGGCTATGGTTACCATTAAGATTGATTCTGACAAGATTCGTGATGTCATTGGTAAGGGTGGAGCGACGATTCGTTCTATCACAGAAGAAACCGGTGCAACCATCGATATTGATGACGACGGGACGATCACGATCTTTGGGGAGGGCGCGGAGTCCAGGGATGCGGCCGTCGCGATGATTGAGACGATTACGGCTGAAGCTGAAGTTGGCAAAATCTATAAAGGGAAAGTAGCGAAAATTGCAGATTTTGGTGCTTTCGTTACCATACTGCCCGGAAAAGACGGTCTCGTTCACATTTCGCAGATCGCAAAAGAACGGGTCGAGAAAGTGACTGATTATCTTTCTGAAGGACAGGAAATAGACGTCATTGTTCTCGATGTTGACCGCGGCCGAATCAAGCTATCCATCAAGGAGCTTCCAGAAAAGGAAACCGCTGAATCAGGTCCGGACGAGTCTGATGATGCTGCAGCTGATGATGTTGACGGAAACACCCAGGAAGCGGCAAGCTAGCCAAGGCTGTAGCCGATGTTATGAGAGGGGCTTGTCTCGGTTAGGGGCTACCCCTTTTTTTATAGGCAATTCCAGGGCAGTTTCTGGCAGGAACTGTCCTGTTTTAAGAAAAGTTATAACCTCCTTTGACGCCGACCTGGAAAACAGCAATCCCATGTGGTTTGTAGCCACGATGCGGTAGTCCGTCATTTTTTTGAACTTTGTTTCCGAGAGCTGAACCGTCCCGTCGTGAGGCTTTTTTAAGCTGACAAATAGCATTCCTGATCCAAGGGGTTTGTTTCCTGCGATAACACCGATTTCCGGGTTTGGTTTACCCTCAGGGAGCTTTACCAACAGCGACTTGATGCTTTTACCCAGCAGCAGCGACCCGGTCCCAGAGCGGCTCATTGTCTCGGCAACCTGACTGCCCTGGTGTGGCGTGCCGAGAGTAACCACCCTTCCTTTGACATCGTCGGGATATTTACCGATGAGATTTCGCATCAATAAACCGCCGAGACTGTGGGCGACAAAATGTATCTCACTGTCTTTGATATCTACCAGAAATTGGTGCAGGAGGTCTGTATTGTATTCAATAGTCTTAAGAATGCTCGGGTACGAAAAGCGCCTGGTCGAATATCCCTCCGCTCGCAGCCTTCGGGCCAGCAAGCTCATATCCCAGCCATTCATCCAAATCCCGTGGACAAGGACAACTGTCGGCAAGGGTTATTCCGTCACTGGACTATTCTTGATGAGGTCGTCAACTACCGCGGGATCCGCCAGGGTGCTGATGTCGCCAAGATTATCCAGTTCGTTTTCTGCAATCTTGCGTAAAATCCTTCGCATTATTTTCCCTGACCTTGTTTTTGGAAGCCCGGGAGCCCATTGCAGAATATCCGGTTTTGCGATCGCTCCTATTTCAGTTCGTACAAGCTGACTGAGTTCATCTTTTAACTCATCCGTCCCTTCAATATTGTGCATTAGCGTCACGTAGGCGTAGATTCCCTGGCCTTTTATCTCATGGGGGAAGCCTACTACAGCGGCTTCTGCAACCTTCTCATGCAGAACCAGAGCACTTTCGATTTCCGCTGTGCCAAGGCGGTGACCGGAAACATTGAGCACATCATCTACACGACCCGTTATCCAATAGTAACCGTCTTCATCACGGCGGGCTCCATCGCCGGTGAAGTAGTAACCTTTATAGGCTGAATAATAGGTGTCAATGCAACGCTCATGATCACCAAATACAGAGCGGAGTTGCCCTGGCCAGGACCGGTCGATGGCCAGGATACCCGAGCCGGCTCCCTCAATCTCATTGCCATCTGTATCCAGCAGCACCGGCTTTATACCAAAAAATGGTCGGGTGGCTGATCCGGGCTTCAGTGGCGTTGCCCCGGGTAGTGGGGTAATCATGATGCCGCCGGTTTCAGTTTGCCACCAGGTATCCACGATGGGACATCTTTGCTCACCCACTTTGTGGTAATACCATTCCCATGCTTCTGGATTAATGGGCTCCCCAACAGTACCAAGAAGGCGCAACGATTTCCTTGATGTGCTGGTGACAAAATCGTCACCTTGCGCCATCAAGGCACGAAGCGCCGTGGGCGCAGTATAGAAAATATTCACCTCGTGTTTGTCCACCACCTGCCAGCATCTTGATGCATCCGGGTAGGTGGGTATTCCTTCGAACATCAAAGTGATAGCGCCATTGGCAAGGGGTCCATAGACGATATATGTGTGGCCCGTTACCCAGCCGACATCTGCGGTACACCAGTAGATATCGCCGTCATGATAGTCGAAAACATATCGATGGGTCATTGCCGCGTAGAGCAGGTAGCCGCCCGTGGTGTGTAACACCCCCTTGGGTTTTCCTGTGGAGCCGGAGGTATAAAGAATGAATAATGGGTCTTCGCTGTCCATGTGTTCAGGTTCACAAATAGCTGATTGGTTTTCTATCGCCTCGTGATACCAGATGTCCCGATCGTCATTCCACGTGACATCTGCCCCGGTTCGTCGGACCACTAGCAGGGTATGCACATTTGGGCATTTCTCAAGCGCGATATCAGCATTGGACTTGAGTGCAACCGTTTTGCCGCCCCTTAACCCCTCATCGGCGGTGATCAACATCTGACAGTCTGAGTCCAGGATCCGGTCCTGCAATGCCTGGGGAGAAAATCCTCCGAATACAACGGAATGGACGGCGCCTATTCGAGAGCAAGCCAGCATGGCGTAGGCCGCCTCAGGAATCATCGGCATATAGATGCAGACACGTTCTCCTTTTTTTACACCACGGCTTTTCAGAACGTTAGCCAGGCGGCAGACTTTTTCATGCAATTCCCGGTAGGTGATTCTGGCATCATCGCCTGGATCGTCACCCTCCCAGATAATTGCCACCTGGTCACCTCTGTCTTCCAGATGCCGGTCAATACAATTATAGGAAGCATTGAGTTTTGCGCCGAGGAACCACTTCACTTCACCCCGGGTAAAATCGGATTCGGTTAGCGTGTCCCATGTCTTGAACCAGGTTAGAAACTTATTTGCCTGTTGCTTCCAAAATTCCTCCGGTTGCTCGATTGACGCTTCATACAAGGCCATATATTGGTCGTTCCGTATATGTGCCCTGGACTCGGCGTCCTTGCTTACGGGGTAGACTTTGGATTCAGACATGACAAATTCCTTGAGATTCTTGATGTCGGTAATGTGACATATTGGCAGTCCCGGGGGAACCTCCTCCTGAATCGCTCCTCGTGTTTTTTTAAAGAAGCAGAACCCGGTATTAAATTATTGTTTGCTTGGGATTGTAGTAGTGTCGGCCACTTTTCACGGACAGGAGGAACTTA
>JACZXW010000044.1 GCA_022571415.1 Pseudomonadota bacterium | reverse complement strand
GGTCGGGTCCGATGTTGGCAAAAGTAACTGACATTAAAACAGAAGTATTTGAAGGTAAGGTACCTCAACTCTTTGAGGTACTACCGACTTGCGAGGAGTCTAGCGTCTAGGCCTCAGCTGCTTTTTGCATCAAGGATTCAAACACCGATTTCACAGTTGGTCGTTCCATCATGGGTTGAAACCTATTCTGGACATTCGCCTGGATCACCTGGTAATCCTCCCATTAATAATGGTTCTCAGCAGCACTGACTGTCAATGAAGTAGACAGAAGGAATGTCACGCTAATACGTCGAACAAGTTGAAGTGATTTCAATGGAGAGTCTCCAGTATTTTCAGGAAACATCATTGTGAATAGGTTACATATCGCCGCGGTCTCGGTAACCTCTCAATTTGCAAACATTTGTGTCACGGGATTATCACAGATTAGACTTTCAACGGAACGAAACGGAAACCTGCCGCACAATATAAATTCAGGAAATTCAAGGATATGAGGAGAAGAATCATGAAACAAACGGGCATCCTTCTGGCAATGCTGATTTTGGCAGCCTGTGAACCTCAGGATCGTACACCTGGCACCTGGTTATCGGGTGAACTGGTGACGACAGGTGTCGATGACTGGTCTTTCACCAACGAGTATTCCGAAGTGTTCGTTGAAACCCATCCCTGGTACGGCATACCCTTCTCGGTCACGGTGGTGATGGCCACCGCAGATGGAAAAATTTATGTTCCTTCGATTTATACAGAACCAGCCGACTTTCCAGGCAGTAAATATTGGAACGGCGTGATAGCCAGGAATCCTGAAGTGCTACTGAAGATCGGCGACAAGCGTTATCCGCGTCGCGCCAGACTGGTAACCGATCCTACGGAATTCGAAATGGCTTTTGAGGCACTCGCCAGAAAGTACGAGTTTTGGCGCAAAGCAAAAGATGAAGAAGACAAGCGCCCACCATTTGTTTTGATCTGTATGGATGTTCCAGGTTGACCGCTGGTTACTTCAACAGCATCGCTGGCCTTGCTTATTTACCTTTAAACGCGGGCGTCCTTTTCTCCCTAAACGCGGCTCGCCCTTCAGCACCATCTTCACTGTCCCTGACTTTGAGCAACTTGTCACGCGCCAGGGCTGATATTTCAGCAGGCCCGCGGGGCACAGTATCGGCAACAAGTCCTTTGATGGTTTGCACCACCAGTGGCGCACTGTTGGCCAGAATCTCCGCATATTCCTTTGCCGCGGCAAGTTGCTCGCCGAGAGGAACCACCTTGTTCACCATGCCGACTTCATAGGCTCTTTGTGCATCAAATTCTTGTCCCAGGAGCATAAATTCCATGGCAATTTTGTGCGGAATTCTTGCCGCGCAACCTGCAATCAGGCCACCGGTAAACCCAACCTGGGCTTCAGGATATTTGAATATTGTATTATCCGCGGCAACGACAAGGTCACACATCTGCACCAGAATATAAGCCCCGCCAATACAGTAACCCTGAACACAGGCCACAATCGGTTTGTCAGTGACTACCCCGACCCCCGGCACGCCTTGCCACATTTCCTTAGGCGGATCCTTGATATCTGCGCCGACCGAAAAAGCACGATCACCTGCAGCGCATAAGACCGCACATCGTTCATTCGAATCATCATAGCGGCGGAAAGCGCTTCGCAATCCCTGGATGACGTCTTCATTCAATGCATTCATCTTTTCACTTCGGTCAATTTTGATCACGGCGATCTTGCCATCGACCTCATAGCTGACAATGTCAGACATTCTTCCCTCCATTAGGGATTAGTGCGATTAGGGATCAGTCGCGATTGGATTCAGGAGGCGAGAAGCTGCTCGGCATCACCCATCAGAAAGCGGCTGTTGGCAGAAAACCGTTTGCGCAGGAATGCCATCTGGTCACCCAGAATTCGACCGCTATGGGTGAGTGCCAGGTATTCCGCGTGGTTCGGCCGATAAGGTAACGCCAGCAGTTCCATCCTGCTTTCTTCAATCAGCAGATTACCTTTACGGGCATTACAGCGCCGGCAGGCGGTAACTACATTGGTCCAGGTATCAGTTCCACCACGAGAAAGCGGCTCGACGTGGTCCCGGCTTAGTTGAAATTCCTTAAACTGATTGCCACAATACAAACACACATTCTGGTCTCTTCGAAACAGCGCCCTGTTAGTCAGCGGCGGCTCCCTCCGATTTTTAGTAAATACTTTGCCCTTGCACGCCATGATGCTATTGAGGGTCATCACGGTTCGTTCACCGGTCAATCTCGAATGACCACCATGAACTTCCATCACCTCTTCACCATAAGACCAACTCACCAGTTCCCTGGCATGCAGACAAACCGCCTCCTGCCAGCTTAGCCACTCGATGGGAAAACCAGCCGTGTTAATTCGCAGGATTCTCAAACTCATACTACAGTCCCGGTATTCACTTTTCTGAAACAATATCTACAGTTAAAAAAAACCCCGAAGGCGACAGCGCTCGGGGCTTACCGTATCCGAATACGGTGCTGGGATTTCTCATGAACAGCTTCAGGCGATACGGCATTTACGTTTCTACAAATTATTCGCTTTAATATTAGTCATGTGTGGAAATTAATCAAGCCTTGACCCGCATCCGGGCTGTCCTGTACGTTGCCGGGACCCAGAGGACCTCCGTCACCTGCATTTACGCAAAGAAGCAATTACAATAACGCTATCAGGGACCAGGTACATCTAAACACAATGGTTAGCAGGAAAGACACGGTTTTCTCCACGCCTTTGGGGCATATCGACGATTTCGAATTCAATGCTCAGATGGCAGACGTATTCGAAAACATGATCCAGCGTTCAGTTCCCGGATACGCCTTGCTCCTGGAAATGATCGGCATGCTGACAGGCACCTATGCACAGGCTGGCACTAATTGCTATGACCTGGGTTGTTCTCTTGGCGCTTCCACACTCAAGATCAGGCAGAATCTCCCCGGCGACTGCGTTGTCATCGGCATCGATAGTTCCGAGGCCATGGTTGAGAAGTGTATAGGTAACATACATCGAGATCACTCTCAGGCGAAGGTTACGATCCGTCTGGAGGATTTACAGGACACAATAATCGAGAACGCTTCGATGGTAGTGATGAACTTCACATTACAATTCATTGCCGATGAAAAGAGATCCGCTGTTCTCAAACGGATCGCTGACGGTATTAATGAGGGTGGGGTTTTGATCCTCTCTGAGAAAATAAAATTTGAAGATACAGCGCGGCAGGAACTGATGACAGGGTTACATCTCGAATTTAAAAAGCACCACGGATACAGTGACCTCGAAATAGCACAGAAAAGAGCTTCGCTTGAAAACGTACTGGTTCCAAACACAACAGCGGAACACATTGACCGGTTGAAAGCAGCTGGTTTTTCAACTGTGGAACTCATCGTGCGCTGCCTTAACTTTGTGTCGTTCCTGGCGATCAAGTAATGGTGAACAATTTCTACCCGGCTTATGACATGCTCCGCGAGCACATAGAACTTGATGATCCTGCAATCTCAGAATGATTGATTTCGAGAGTTTTTTTTCCGCGACCCAAAAAAGCGCATTGGCAAAACACCACCCGAATTTACGCAAGGCACTAGCTGATCATTATCACGAGCATGGCAGAACCCAGGAATGGGATACCGCACTTGCCAGCATGCCAGACATCGAGGTTGCGCAATACGAATTCAGCGAGGATCGCATCAGCCTGACATTACCCAAATCCGCGGACCTCGATATCGAATTGTTTAGATCGCAACTCAAGACTTTCATGCCCTGGCGCAAAGGTCCCTGGCAACTCCTGGGTGTTTCCATCGATACCGAGTGGCGGTCTGACTGGAAATGGAATCGCCTGCATCCCCATATCACCCCGCTTGCAGACAGGAAAGTTCTGGATATCGGTACCGGCAACGGCTATTTTCTTTACCGCATGCTGGGGGATGGTGCCAAATTAGCTGTTGGTGTGGACCCGACACGACTATTTCTCTACCAGTTTCAACTGGTTCAAAACCTGCTGCCACCAAACAATGCCCACCTGCTGCCACTTGGATGTGAACATCTGCCTGCATTTGACTACTTCGACAGCGTATTTTCCCTCGGAGTTCTGTACCACCGACGCGCACCCGTCAATCACATCACCGAACTCCTGAGTTTTGTCCGTGGCGGCGGAGAAGTCGTCATTGAAACTCTCATCGTTCGCGGGGATGAACAAACCATCCTCGTCCCTGAAGACCGTTATGCAAAAATGTCCAATGTCTGGTTTCTGCCGAGCACAGCCGCGTTAGAGAATCTGCTGCGCAGAGCAGGAATGGTAAATGTCAGAACGGTCGACGTGAATCAGACGAGCATTGAAGAACAACATGCAACCGAATGGATGGAATTCCAATCCCTCATCGATTTTCTGGACTCGGATGATCATTCACTGACGATTGAAGGCTATCCCGCGCCTCGTCGGGCACTTGTTATCGGAAACAAACCCGGGTGATTGATTCACGCGGTCATCCCATCACGGTGATGAGATGACGACCCGCAGTTGTTTCAAGATAGCGCCAGATGTCATTGTTTAATTCAGTTGCCTCGCCGGACCCATCTTTTTCTACCTGGATATGCAGTTCGATGAGGTGCCCGGTTAACGCATCATGCACTTTATTCACATCATTCAGCGAAAGACTTAGTGGATCCCTGTCAACTGCTGGGTCTGCATTATGGTAGTTGCGACCATTTAGCAGAAGCTTTTTCATGTCGGCTATATCTTTCATGCGTCGATCAATACCCGTTGCAACCTCGTCTGCGATGGCCTCCATCAGCAGACCCATCACCATGCCTTCAGACTGAAAATACTGAGTTTCTAAATCAGGCAACAGCCGATTCATCAAACGCTGCGATAACATCCGCAATGCTTTGTCGGTGTTCGGGATCACGCCAGCGCCCCGGCTAGTTCGCTTGCTGCATGGGGAGACAGATAATCGAGCAGAATTCGATTTTGTCGACTGCTCATTACCCAGCCTGCCAAAGCCAAAATCGCATCTTTACTTTCTCCATTCTGAAAATCCTCAGATGAAGAAATCCAGATGGCAAGCGCTTTCAGGGAGGCAAACACGCGCCACCAGCGAAACACTTCAAGGTCCACGCTAAGACCGCTGTGTTCTTCCCAGATTTCCAATGCTTCATGATGAGGCAACAGAAGGCCCGCTTTTGCCGGATCATCCCAACTCCAAAGCGGGTCCAGGGACCAGGCGAGATCCTCCAGAGGATCGCCCAGATGACACATCTCCCAGTCCAGCACTGCCTTAATACCTTCAGCAGGATCGAATAACAAATTCCCGCTTCGATAATCCCCATGAACGACACACAGTTTTTGCGCCGGCGGCGGCAGGTTGGCCTTTAGCCACCGGACGGCGGCAAGCGCAATCGGTTGCGGGTGAATCTGGTCCTCGTTAATGACTTTTTCCCAGTAGGCCAGCACTCCTGAAGCACATTGGTCGAGTTCAGGCACCTCCATAAAAGTCTCGAAGCCCAATTCGAGAGGATTTTTTGCAGCCAGCCTGCCCAGCAGCTGCCATTTTTCCCTGCCGATTCGTTTTTTTTGATCTGGATCAAGTCCAGCCACATCAGAAATTGCACCTTTCACTGCAGCCATAATGCTAAAGGGCCGTTCCAGGATGTTGGAGTCATTTTCCAGGAACAGGGGTTCCGGTACCGGAATGTCCGTGGGATAGATCGCCACGTAAGCGCCATATTCCAGCTTACGCTCTGTGTCGATCAGGGATGTCGGTGGATCACGGCGTAGAATGAGTCCTCGCGGCCTGCCATCAACATCTACATCAAGGGAAAAGGTTTCCCTCGACGCGCCACCAAATATCTTCTCGATTTTCGTCACATCGACTGTGCACTGCCATTTGCCTTCAAGGAACGTTGCTGTTTTTTCAGCTACCTCGTCAAGGGTTAACGTCACGGCGCAAAGTCCATTAGATCGGTAAACCCAGACGGACCATGGGGGCCGGCAATCAATTGTTCCAGCACTCCCTGGCCCGTTATTTCACCCTTGTCGGAAGTAAAAACAACATCGCACATGGCCTGGATATGAATGTTTTCGGGGTTCATCTCAGCGGTCACAAATTCGTCATATCCTGTTTCAAGCTCACCATGATAGGAACCGTGGCTAAAATGATCATGACCATAGCCAATGCCCTTCATATAGAAATTCCACTTTGGCGACATCTTGAAACTGACTTCCTCTCCGGATGCCTTTGTGAACAATATCTCAGCGCTGGAAGCATGCCGCGTGCCCGACTGGAATTGAAGTTTACTCGCAACCAATCGCATCTTTTCGGCTTCCGCTCCAGTTGACGGAATGATCATACCGTTGCAATTCCACACATTGCCCGTCGCGTCTTCATTGACAAAATAATGCGCACTGAAATCGTCAAAGTTCATGGGCGCCCAGAGCCAGTAGAACTGAAAGTCCGGAGCATAGGGGTTGGGTTGTGAATCTGCAGCACCTACACCTCGAATCCCCCAGGAACGATCACGCGTCCCCCGATATTCCTCTGGTGTTACCTCAATGCGTTTGCCTTTTACCTCGATCCATCCCGACCAGGTGCCATTTTGCATCATGCGGGTAACATCCATCATTATCTGGCTACCGGCTCTGCGGGTAAATCGTGGTTCTTCGTGGGCTGGGATGCTGGCCTTAAAAACAAGATCCGCGCTAACACCATTGTCCTTATCCTGGCAGGTTATCCGAAGCTCTTCCATGGGCTTGACAATATCAACGCCAATTCCCCCAACATTTGTATCAAGGCGCTCCATATGCATAATTTTTGACGCATAGACATTATGTTGAACGCCATCAACGACAATGGAAAACGCGCCGTCCAGCACATTGATGTAAGGATAAACTCCCATTGCTGCAGCAAAAAATATTTCGCCGGATCGATTGTAGCCATTGAAGAAGAACCGATCATAGAAGTTCCTGTTGGCACCAACATAGGCTATAGGTTCCGGAGTTTGATGCAACGGGTAGTCATCACCTTTAGTCAGCATGGATAATTCCTTATATACGTCAGACACTTGAAGACGCATTATTACAAGCTCAGACAAGTCCGGCAATCGGATCAATTGCACTGCTTTTCAATACCAAAAGATCGCAATCGGATGACCTGCCCTCGCCCTTGTACACTTCAGGTCACCCGCGGCAGGGGTCTGCAGAGATATCGATGAATGGACCGGGGGTTACCTTGAAATATGCTTGCAACCTGGGCAGGCAACCTGTTTATATTGGCATTAACAGCCTTTCAGCTGCCTTATAAAGCCTGGATCGGGAGGCAAATGTGACAAGTGCCAGAACAGTGGGTGACCTCAAGTCTTCCGGTTACAGGGTTCTGCCGATTCGTGAAGAAATGCGACGAAACCTCATGGCTAAACTCCGTCTCGAGGAGGAGGTTTTCCCTGGCATTATTGGATACCAGGACACCGTCGTTCCACAACTGGAGAATGCTATATTGTCCGGCCAGGACATCATTCTGCTGGGAGAACGCGGTCAGGCAAAATCAAGAATTATCCGCGGGCTCACCTCACTGCTGGATGAGTACACTCCCATCCTTGCTGATGTGGAAATACCTGAGAATCCTTATGTACCGGTCACTGCCCAGGGAAGGAAACTCATTGAAGAAATGGGTGATGACGCACCAGTCCGCTGGCTACACCGGGATGAACGTTATGGAGAAAAACTGGCAACCCCGGATATCACCATTGCGGACCTCATTGGTGAAGTCGACCCGATCAAGATTGCAGAAGGCCGTTACCTGTCAGACGAAGAGGCCCTGCACTTCGGACTTATCCCTCACACCAATCGGGGTATATTCGCGATCAACGAGTTACCGGACCTTGCGGAAAGGATCCAGGTCGGACTGCTCAATATCATGGAAGAGCGAGATATCCAGATCCGTGGACACAAGGTTCGATTGGACCTGGATATTCTCATCGTAGCCACTGCAAACCCGGAGGACTATACGAACCGGGGCCGGATCATCACCCCGCTGAAGGACCGTTACGGCGCCCAAATACGTACCCACTATCCCGAGACGATCCTGGAAGAAATGGCGATTATGGAACAGGAGCAACGCCGCCTGGACCTGGGGGAGTATCGCGAGATAGTGCCTTCGTTTATGGCACAGATCATCGCCGAAATAACCCTGCAGGCACGGAAATCACCGGACATTAACCAGCGCTCTGGCGTGTCTGTACGCGCATCGGTCGCCAACCTTGAAGCGCTGCGGGCGAACGCACTCAGGCGCGCCATTAAAACCGGGGAGCAGGATGTGGTACCACGAATCTCCGATCTGCCTTTCATCGTGCCTTCTCTCCAGGGTAAGATCGAATTTGAAGCGATGGAAGAAGGTCGGGAGGACAAAATTCTGGACAAGCTGTTCCATGACGCGATCAAGGCAGTCTATTCCAGATTTACCGATTTAGAAGAAGTTGAAGTTATCTCCCTGCAATTTACCGATGGCATGCATGTGACCACGGGCGAATCCGTACCCTCGGTCGACTACGAGGATATTATTAAACGCATTGATGGTCTTGAAAACGCAGTACAGAAACTTGCCAACACGGACAATCCAGGTGTCCGGGCATCGGCTGCCGAGTTTATATTTGAGGGCCTGCACATTAACCAGTTACTCAACAAGGACCGCGTGGGAGGCCGAACGACCTACCGCGGTCAATCAAAAGGATAGCTGCCGCATCAGGCCGAATCGTCTCCGCGACCCGGTCTGACTGGGAACTAAAAATACAGGACAGTTCATGCCCAACCGATTTACTTCACTGATCCGCTATTCCAACTGGGACGGTTCACAGAAAGATGAACTGGACGCCGATGACATCCTTTCCGCCATCTCCGAAGACCTGATGGAATTTGGTGATTTGAGCCAGGCCCTGCGCTATCTCATGCAGCGCGGGATGGACACTTCAGACGGCAACACTATCAAAGGCCTTCGCGATCTTCTGCGGCAGCTGAAAGACCAGCGCCGGCAACGTCTCGATCGTTTCGATATGGGCAGCGTCATGGAGGATATCAAGAAACAGCTTGATGAGATTCTCAACATGGAAAGAGAAACCATCGACGAATGGATTGAGCAGAAGGAAACCGATAGTCACTCCAGGAAGTTCATGGACGACCTGATGCAAGATCTGGAAAGAGGCCTGAAAACAGATCGGCCGCGCGACAGCAGCATGGGGAAAGATTTCCGTAACAAAGACAAGTTTAGCCCAGCAGGTGACGAAGGGGATAATTTCTCAGGCAAGGTATTGGGGAACATTGGGGAACAGAACAAACAGTTTATCAACAATTTACCAGAAGACACCGCGGGGAGAGTAAAAGCACTACAGGAATATGAATTTCTCAATGCCGATGCACAAAAAAAATTCCTAAGGCTCATCCAACAACTTCGCCAGGCCATGACGCGGTCTTTCTTTAAAGACATCGAAAAGATGGTCAACGAGATGTCCGACGGGGATATCGAACGCATGAAGCACATGGTCAAGGACCTTAACGACATGCTGGTGAAAAAGATTGCGGGTGAAGATCCGGGGTTCGAAGATTTTATGAACCAATATGGGGATATGTTTGGCGACACTCCACCGCAATCACTGGATGAATTACTGCAGCAGATGCAGCAACAGATGGCGGCGACCCAGTCCCTGCTTAATTCCATGTCACCGGAGCAGCAACAACAGTTGCAGGAACTGATGTCAGGCAGGTTTGGTGATCCTGAACTGGAGGCCGAACTGGTCAAGCTTGCCAAGGAAATGGATTTTCTAAACCCGAATAGCAAGCGCTATGACTTTTCCGGCAATGAAGAAATTGACCTGCAGGCAGCCATGGAACTGATGCGTGAAATGGCAAAACTGGATGAACTGGAACAGGAAATGCAACGTGCCCAATATGACGGCAAGATCGATGCCATAGACGAGGAGAAGGTCGAGGAGCTACTCGGAGAGGAAGCAAGGGAAGACCTCGAGGAAATGAAAAAAATGCTGGAGATCCTCGAGAAAGCGGGTTACATCCGCAAGGACGGAAACAAATATGAGCTCACACCTAGAGGATCTCGCTCACTGGGACAAAAAGCCCTGGGTGAAATCTACCAGCGTTTAAAAAATCAGAACCTGGGTAATCATGCGATCCCTGAGGAAGGCAGGTTTGGAGAACGCATAGAGGATTCCAAGCCGTACGAATTCGGTGATCCGTTTCAACTACATATGTCTCGCACGATTCGAAACGCCCTGGACCGGCAAGGTCCTGGTACGCCTGTTCAGCTGAAGATTGAGGATTTCGAAATCTATCGAAGCGAGTCGATCACCCAGACCGCAACTGTCCTCATGGTGGACCTGTCATGGTCAATGGCACTCCGCGGCTCTTTTCAGGCTGCTAAAAAAGTAGCGATGGCACTACACAACCTCATTTCCACTAATTACCCTCGAGATAGTCTCTACGTCCTGGGTTTTTCCGCCTTCGCCAAGGAAATCAAGGCGCACGATCTACCCTACCTTCAGTACGACGACTATCTGCTTGGCACCAATATGCAGCACGCCTTGATATTGGCAGAGAAGATGCTGGCCAAACACCAACAAGGCAGCAGGCAGATCATTATGATCACTGATGGGGAGCCTACTGCTCACCTTGAAAATGGCCGACCGATATTCGCCTACCCGCCGACACCGACGACCATCAGCAAAACATTGAAGGCTGTCCGCAGTTGCACCACCAGGAATATCACCATCAACACCTTCATGTTGGATCAGAGCTTTTACCTGAAAGCGTTTGTAGAACAAATGACAAAAATTAACGGCGGCCGTGTATTTTACACTGAGCCGCATAACCTTGGTGAGTACATTCTTGTGGATTATGTGCAGAACAAGAAAAAGCGCCTTAGCAAGCGATAGGTACAGTACTGGTATTAGATTAACTGGTTGAATTAAAAGGCTTTCTCATGCACGGAAAGCATACAAAACCTTGCCTCTGGCACATAAACGGTCATTGTCGTCGGTAATATCAACTTCCACAAACGACAGTTGCCTGCCACGTTTGACTACCCTGGCTTCCGCATAAATGTGCTCGCCATGGGTCTGGTGCAGGTAGGTAATACTTAATTCTGCAGTGCCCGCAGGTTGTTCGTCATCACGCATTTCAGCAAACATGGCAACCAGCACGACAATATCGACCATGGCGGCGAGCACTCCACCGTGAACACTGCCGCCGATACCCGACGGCGTATTCCCATCCTTTAGCAGGACGATCTTGCCATAAGCAGGACTCCGCTCAAGCAGGGTAATCCCCAACATCTGGTGATAGGGGTTGCTGTCAAAATCGGTTTTGTACTCGGTAAAGCGGTCAGTCATTTTCCCCGGCACATTTAAAGTTAATTCAAATCAGGCAAGTGGAATCTTCAAATCAGAATAATTGATTTTCCTCGCTGCCTGATAAGCGGGACGAGCGGTGATGGCCCGATGATAGTCACCCAGACTCTCTGGTAGGTGTATACCGATGAACCCGGCCCAATCAAGAACAATTGCCATGTGAACGTCCAACTCGGAAAAAGTCGAACCCCATAAAAAGGATTTACCGACGATCTGGTCAATCACTGAATTCAGCATCCGCTCAAAATAAGCGATCGATGAGGTTACTGCATTCTCGGCTTCGCCATAAATTTCTATCAGGTCCTTGTGCCGGCGAACGACATAAAGTGACGTCGCATCGAGTTCCATGGAGATAAACGACATCCATTCATCATAGGCAGCCAGGCCTTCGATCGATAACTGGTAGGGGTCATAGGGCAGTTTGTCAAATCGACGTCGCAAATGACGCATAATAGCCGTACTTTCGGTGATCACGAAATCACCATCAATGAGCACTGGAATCTTCTGTTTAGGGTTGATCTGTAGAAATTCTGCCGACTGTGTTGCTCCGGTTCGAGGTTCGATTCGCCTGGTTTTGTACTGCAATCCAAGTTCATGCAGCATCCAATGCACACGCATCGTGCGTGTGGTTCCAACACCCCACAGGGTCAGTTCAGTTTCTTCACCCATTATTCATCTTCCTTTCCCTGCAAAACACTGCCTGTCTGCGCAGACACACACATGCCGTTGCCTGACTTCTATCCCGGTTATAGAGGGTAACACCAACACCCGATTCCCATTGGCAATAGATCGGAAACCTTTTAAACTGGATAAAAACCCAGCCGGGAATTTCTTCCATGAATTTGCCGAACTTATAACGCTTTTCTTTGAACAGCGAACTACCACCGAATAGTGCGTAATCTACGTCCTTTAATTCAGTCATAGTTGCATACATTTTTAAGCTATATCGTAATTCTCGCGAGTATTTCCAGTATGCCTTTTTTAGACGCAAGCAAAGGAGGATAATAACAATGAAGCAGCAGACTCGTTAGGGAAGCACATTTTTACAATCAAACTTCACTGGAGGAATAGCCATGGCAAAAGGTAAAGACAAAAAACGAGTCAATGATCGATCCAAACCGCAGCGGACGTTAAAGGAGAAACGTAAGGCAAAGCGGGAAAAACGAGGCTCGTAAAAAATACCCTGGCGCAGTGCGAATGTTGCACTCGCGCCAGGCCTCTCTAGAAACTTGGCTCACTTTTAAACACCAGCCATTCTTTCGAAAACGGATGAAAGAACTCTAGAGCCGTTGCGTGCAGCAACAATCTGTCGGCGCGGTGCAGAATTTCTTCCGGTGCATAAAGATCACACCCGAGAATGGGGTGCCCCACCCCGGCCAGATGAATTCGCAGTTGATGACTGCGGCCTGTAACTGGCATCAGAAGGAGCCGGGAACAATCAACCTCGCGCTCCATGACCGTGTAACGTGTCAGTGCCTGCTTGCCATTCTTTTGGTCAACTACCTGTCTTGGACGATTGTCGGGGTCCGCCCTGATCGGCAGTTCAATTTCACCTGAATCATTTTCAACAACCTCGTCGACAATAGCGATGTATGTCTTTCTGACTATTCTCTCTCGAAACTGGCGGTTCAGGTCAGACGTGGCCGGGGTTGAGCGT
Organism: Pseudomonadota bacterium; assembly: GCA_022571415.1. Lineage (GTDB taxonomy): Bacteria > Pseudomonadota > Gammaproteobacteria > Pseudomonadales > Azotimanducaceae. Next base: position 6,794 of record JACZXW010000044.1, on the reverse strand, counting down.
GACAATACCAGCAGGCCTGACGTGTCGAGATCCAGCCTGTGCACAATGACAGCATCCGGATAATGAGCCTGCAAACGATGCAACACACAGTCTTTCACTATCCGGCCCGGAACTGATAAAAGCCCTGCCGGTTTATCGATAACAAGAAGATCCTCATCCGCAAACAGGATTTCAATCTCTTCATTGCAAGGCGCTGGAATATGAAATGTGTAGTCGTTCACAGGATGATGAAATGACGTATAGTGGCAACAAAGCTTACCACTGTTGAATTTAAAACAGACCCCCATGCCTTCTGAAGACGATCTGCTCCTGGATGCCATTACTGATCTGGCGCCAAAATTACTCAACACGATGGAAGCCTTTGAGCAGGTCCAACGGAACATGCACCCATCCAGGCTAGAGACCCTGGCGGAATTTATCGTTCCTTTTGAACGTGAACTACGGGACTCGTTCAGCACAATCGAGGCAATGGAATTCCCGGAAGATATTTCAGCGCTTGGCAAACGGCTCATCAATGGCGCAACCTATTCCCTTCGGGCGTGCGACGGCATTACAAACCGCAGTGGTGACAATTTCGCCACCATGAAAGCCATGCGGGCACAATGCAGGGCACAGGAATTTATTTACCCTCTGGCAAGCGTCATGAAACCGGTGAGTCAATATTTCCTCGAACCTGACGCCAGAGAAAACAAACAACTGCTAGACGATTTGAATCAGGACAGACCCGAGCAGCAGGTCGGGATACTCAATGCCCGGAATGAAAGAGACAGCAGAGGCGGCTTCACTCTCTATGTGCCGGAGTACCTGGATACGAATGAGAGCGCATCCCTGGTTATCGTGTTACACGGGGGCACGGGCCATGGCGCTGATTTTCTATGGTCATGGCTGCGGGAAGCCCGCACTCGGGGATTTATCCTGATGGCCCCTACCTCACAGCAAGACACCTGGTCGCTGATGGGGGAAGAGCATGACCTCGATCCACTCCTTGCAACGCTGGATTTCGTCAAACAACAATGCAATGTCGATGAAGAACACATCCTGTTAACGGGTATGTCTGACGGCGCAACCTATTGCCTGCTCGCCGGGCTGAATAAGAATTCACCCTTTACCCATCTGGCGCCTTTCTCCGGGGTCCTGCATCCAGAAATTCAGATGTTTGGGCGCATGCAATATGCCAGGGACCGGAACATTTACCTGGTTCATGGCACGCTGGACTGGATGTTTCCAATAGAAACCGCTTACATGGCGCAAAGTGAACTGCTTGATGCCGGAGCAAATCTTACGTTCCGAGCCGTTGAAGATTTGTCTCACGCCTACTGCAGGGCAGAAAATCCGAATTTAATTACCTGGTTCAATCCCAAACTGGAGGTACCAAAAAGTGGTTAGAGATCAGCTCACCCGGCTCTTGTGTCATCGCCTGCAAACTTTCTGCATAGGAATTGTTTGTTTAGGTATTCTTTATCTTGGTATATCCGCAACAAATGCAAATGCTGAACAACTCGAATTAGTCATTATTCATACCAACGATTTCCATGGACATATCAGGGAAGAGAAAAACTACGCAGGCGCAGCTCGCATCAGCGCTTTTGTACAGCAGCAACGTGCACGTTACCCGCGCGTCCTTTTTCTGGATGCCGGTGACGCCATCTCCGGAACTCCCGTATCCACCATGTTCCACGGGTTACCCATCTTCAAGGTGATGAACGCGATGAGCTATGACGTAGGACTGCTAGGTAATCATGAATTCGATCATGGCTATAAACAGATAGAGAAATTCAGGGAAATCGCCAACCAGCCCCTGCTGAGTGCTAATGCGCTCGACCCGAACGGTAAGCTGATCGGCGATAAAGCAAGTCTCATCACGGAAATCGAAGGACTTACCATCGGCATTATCGGCGTCGTCACCGACAATACGCCAAACATGATCTCTCCGATTGGCAACGAAGGGCTCACATTCCTCGATCCGGAAACGGTCCTCATGGAGAGGGTGCAGGAACTGAGACCAAAAGTAGATCTGCTTGTGGTGCTGTCCCATGTTGGCCACGAAGAAGAAAAAGCCCTGGCCGCTGCCGTTCCGGGTATCGACATTATCGTCGGCGGACACTCCCATACCTATGTAAAGACACCAGTGAAAATCGGTTCAACCTATGTCGCGCAAGCCCATCGTTACGGTTCACATGTCGGATTCATGCGCATGACAGTCGATACGACCAGTAACTCAATCACCGAATTTACAGGTAAACTGGTTCCTGCCAGCGAACTACCCGAGCCAGACCTGGCTGTCCTGGAGACAGTCAAATCCTGGGAAGAAAAAGTGGCAGATCTGGTCGATGTGCAAATAGCCACATCCAGCCGGGAAATATTGCCCGGCGAGCTTCAGGGAATGTTCGAAAAAATTATTGCCGACGCCGCTGGCGCCGACTTCGGGTACTACAATATCGGCGGCATCAGGGACACCATTCCCATGGGACCGGTCACCGCAAGACACATCTGGAACATTGAACCATTTGGAAACACACTCGTTACCCTGACTATTAAGGGTTCAGACTATCTGATCCTGTTGGGACGGGAACACGAAATGCACCCTGATATGCAGTCGATTAAACCCGATAAGACTTATCTGATAGCTACCAACAGTTATGTTGGTGCACATGCAACAAAAACTTTCGGTGAAAACGTACAAATTAGACAACTTGGCGTACTTATACGAGACGTTTTGATAGCGGAGATCAAAGAAAAGGGACTGGAGTAAAAACTAGGGCGGTTCTGCAAAAAATTCTCTGCACAAACGAAGAAATTCATCCAATTGGTCATGATGCACCCAATGCCCTGCTTTCTCGATTTTCTCATGTCGGGCATTTTGAAAATGATTCGCGGGGTCTTCTCCCTTCCCCTGTCCATGCCAGCTTTCTGTGCCGCTGACTAGCAAAATTGGTGCATGAATCCGAGCCCACAACTCGCGCGTTTGCTCTTGATTCATATCGTAGGGTGACATCACATATGTATAGTTATCAAATTTCCATGAGTAGGTGCCATCTTCATTCTGGTTGGTACCGTGGATGGTCAGGTGTCGGGCCTGATCGTCACGGAGATGACTGTTCGCTTCATGCATCCGCCTGTACGCATCTTCGAGCGTGGCGTACCGCTTGGGCAAGCGACCTGAAATTTTGCGGTTTGATTCAATCCACTCATGCATCTGTTCATGCACTGCTTTGTCCTGATACATCCAGCCTGGACCACCGGTGCCCTCGATGACGATGAGTTTTTTAATATGGTCCGGATAGATCCCCGCGTAACGCAGCGCCACCCCCCCTCCGAGGGAATGTGCAATAACATGCAGCGGTGCAAGATTTTGCTGATGAATCAGCTGGGCAAGATCGTATACATATTCACTGTGGCTGTATGCACTGCCCAGCACCCATGCCGAATCACCATGACCGCGGAAGTCCGGGGCAATGATATGGTAATCAGAACACAATTCCTGGGCTACCCAGTCCCAATTGTGACAGTGGTCACGATTGCCATGAACTAACAGTAGGGGAGGTGCATCAGGATTACCCCAGTCCAGGTAGTGCAAACGCAATCGCTGGGAAAAATAAGTATGGGAAGTCGGACTGACTTTTCCGCCATCCATTGACAATGTCTACTCCAATGTTCATCAAATCAGGATAACGCATTATATCAAGATTCCCTTCTTAGTCGTCCACTACTATGGATTGTGTATCGATGTTGTTACTATCCAGATCCAGCCAGTTGATTAAAAAAACGGAATGTCAGTAGCGCCAAACACGGTGATAGATGCCCTGAAGTATCGATATATAAAAGCGAAAAATTCGGGCGCCTGCACAGACCGGGATCAGTTGATCCAGTTACTACGTAACATCACTGAAGAGCAGCTCGCTACCGACGCAGATCTGATAACCCTGGTAGCCGAATCAGACCCCGACTCAAAACTATCCGATGGCAATATGGCAGTTCTTCACGCCGTGAATGACTGCGTCAAACTGATTTCAAAACTGATCGACGTTGAGCGCGAGATCAATCAAAAACTTCGAATCCTGGAACCAGAGCTAGCTTGCCAGTTACTTCAAACTCCGCACCTACCCCTGGAGGCACCCGAACACTCCATCCTCGAAGTGCTCGACCTTCTGGTCACTGCCAGCGTGGGGTGGGCGCCCGACCTGGGTCGGTCCGGAGAACAACTCTATGACAAGGTCAGCGAAATTGTTGCTTCTGTTAGAACTGGAAACAAGAACTACGAGGAAATCGAAGCGAATCTGCGGGCATTCATGGACAAGGTGCAAAAAAGAACCGACAAACTTGAAGAGCGCCTGATTGCCGCTGAAACCGGTGTTATCAGATCTCGGAAAAGCAAGATCGCGACAGCACAGATGATCAATAAAGAAACAGACAAGAAAAAACTGACACTCCCTATCGTCGAGTTCCTGCACGGGCCATGGTACGACTCAATTCAATTGTTAGCCCTTACCCGGGGTTTCGACAGTGAAGAATGGTTCCGGGCGGTTAAAATGACTGAAACCATAATCTGGACTTACCAGCCGATTGAACTCGAAGATGAAGAGGCTCTGCAAAAAGAAAAACAACGCCTGTATCGCATTATCGAACATATTCCAGCTGAAATCCGTGAGCTTCTTGTGGCCCTGGAACATAAATCCGAGAGCGCCGAGGAAGCGTTACAGAATATCGAACATGAACACGTCATGGTGATCTCAGAGCAGAAATTAGAATACACTGATTTTTCTCCGATCGAGACGGGCGAAGAAGTTTTCAACCAATCAACTTCGGTAAGCCGTATTCTCCTCAAAAAAGTCAGCAAGCTGACACCTGGTCAATGGTTTACTTTTGAAGAAAGCGACGTCTCTATTCGCATTAAACTGATCCTGAAACTCGAAGATGTCAAACAACTCCTGTTTACAAATCGCAACGGCATGAAAGCACTGGAAAAAAGTTTTGATGCGCTTGCCTACTATCTGTCAGCCCGAGTAATAAAACCTTTGACCCATAAGAATGTATTTTCTTCAACCTTTGCAACCTACTACCAGAGTCTGGTCGAAATATTTGAAAAAGACCGTAACCAAGCAGCTGAGGATAGAGTCGAGGCAGACCGCGCAGAAGCCATACAGGAAGCAGCCGTTGCGCAAGCCAAAGCTAGCGCTCTGGCAAAGGAAGAAGCCATAAGAGAACAACAGGAGCGAGAACGGGAAGAGCGGCTTACGCATGCTCGCGAAGAATCCTTGAAGGAAGAGAACAAGGATAAAGTAAAGGAGTTAACTGCCAGCGTAATCGCTCTAAATGTCGGGGCATGGTTAAAGCTTCCAGGCGCTGATGGGGTAACGGAAACATGTAAGCTGGCAGTAAAAATTACCGCAGCTGATAAAATGATTTTTGTCAATCACGCTGGAGTAAAAGTTGGAGAATATTCAACAGAACAACTAGTGCAACTACTAGTTGCAGGAGAGGGTGTAATCGAGGATGGAGGAGTTGAATTTGAAGACGCGCTGGTTCAGGTAGTGACCAAGCTGCGCCAGGACAGAAACAAGAGCTATGACGACCTCACAAGAACATGAAGACCGTCTAGAAACCCGGCTGGAGCTTGAGGCAACGATATTTGTCGAAGTTCTTGCTTCCAACAGTAACAACACCGGCAATGTACTAATGTGCAACTCACTCGATCTGTCAGCAAATGGGCTGCAGGTTGTCGTTGACGATGAGATGCCTGCCGGATCAATTTTCAGGTTGTGCATTGACCTGAAAGAAGCAGATCCCATCTTCCTGGTAGCAGAAGTGAAATGGCAAAGACCGGACCCCGAAACTGATGGATTTCGAATTGGATTTTCCCTGTTCGAGTCAGACGATACTGATATACAGAGGTGGAAGGAACTGGTAGCCGATATGTCTTCCTGATTCTAAAAATAAACAGTAAAAACAGACATAAGTTATTGGTTCATATTAACCTAACAATAACGCTACACCACCTTCATGAATAGTCCGGGCTAGATAACCTTTTCCGCGCGCAATACCGATAGCTCATCTGCAGACAAGCCCAGCATTCCCCTATAAATTGCTTCGTTACTTACACCTAGTTCCGGGTCCATTTTCGGTTCACTTGCATTGCCGAAAGCGATGTTGATAGGCGAATTAGGTAAGGTGATATCACCGAGCGTTCGATGTTTTACATCCCTCAACATCCCACGATCATGCAGATGAGAATCCTCCAAAATTTCTTCAACATTCCTTACGGTTGCGCTTGGAACACCAAAACCCTGCAGGACTTCCAAAACTTCAGCTTTGCCACGGCTGGAGGTCCAGTTACTCACAATCGCATCCACCTCTTCCATTAATTCTGCCCGTTGCAACATGGTTTCATACTTTTTCTCCTGCGCAAGTTCCGGCTTACCGATCGCCTTAACCAGCGCTCTCCATTGGCCATCGCGGACACAAATTATCGCCACATGACCATCCTTGGCTGGATAAACATTGTACGGTGCCATGGTCAGCGCAGGGTGTTTATTGCCGTTTCGACCCGGTACCTCTTTGTTCTTGTAATAATAGGCACCGATGATGGTGGCAAGCGTGGGCAAGACTGAATCCTGCATGGCAACGTCCAGTATTATTCCTTCGCCGGTTCGCCCTCGCTGTAACAACGCGGTGACTACAGCGCTGTACAGGTGCACGCCGCCAAAAAAATCAGATATGGCTGGTCCAGCCTTTAACGGCGGCATTTCATCAATACCAGTCGTACTCATGACCCCCGCCATGGCCTGCACAGTGAT
>JACZXW010000043.1 GCA_022571415.1 Pseudomonadota bacterium | reverse complement strand
CGCCAGCAACGCATCGCCGCTAATCCGTATCCTGCAGCCGTTGCTGACCACGCGCAACCCGCGTGCCCGTTGACGTTGGCACGCGAGAGACCAGATCTAGGTGATTTGAAAAACAAGAGCTCCGTTATGTTAAATCAAATCCTGTTAGCGGGTTCCGACCGCTTTTAATCACTGGTATATTATTCTTCTGTCGAACCAATCAGGAAGTTACGATGTCTATACAGGCAAGGGTGGACGCAAACGCTAACCCCGGGTGTAGAACAGGACGTAACCAGGCAAGCGGAGAGGTAATGTGATGAATACAGTGAAGGAGATGTTGGAAATCAAGGGTCGAGAGGTCTGGTCGATTGAGGCATCCCGGTCGGTGTACCAGGCAATTGAGATGATGGAGGAAATGGGAGTTGGTGCGCTAACGGTGCTTGATGACACCCGCCTTGCGGGAATCGTTTCCGAGCGTGACTTTGCCCGGAAGGTGATATTGAAGAACAAGTCTTCAACGGAAACCAGTGTGGCAGACATTATGACGAGAGATGTGGTCACAGTCGGGGAGGAAACGACGATTGATAGGTGTATGTCGCTGATGAGTCAAAAAAAGATACGACATCTTCCGGTCATGGATGGTGAAACTCCGGTGGGCATGATTACCGTGGGCGACTTGTTGAAGGTCACGATCAAAGAGCAATCAACGACGATTGAGGAATTGGAGAGCTATATCATGGATGAGACAGGCGGCGAAGGTTGAGACACCGGGCACAGAATGGAAATTGCGCGCCTTCACCTTCTTCGACGATAAAATAGCTGATGACGCGATGTTCTCGCCTGAGATACTCGAGGAAACCAACGGGTTAGCCGGCGCGTTTCTCCGTCGAAGAGATATCTTCCCGAAAATCTTCCTGGGTGACACAAACACAATTGTCAGACAGGACCGTGGGTAGGTCCAGATCATGGAGCGAAACAAAGCCTTCGGCTGTCTTTCTTCCAAACACGATGAAGCGATTCTCAAGATTACTGATCTCCTGCAGCGCCTGATCCCGCTTATCTTCGCTTGAATCGTAGTATTTCGGCTCGACCATACGCTTAAGGGTATCAATGCCGGCGATAAATGTTGCGCCAGGGAACAGCCGACATTTTTCTACAAAAGTGGGTGCATTGGAAAACACCAGGGGCCAGCTCTGCAATGCATCATACCGGGATTGCATTTCAATAAAGTCCAGGGGTGGTTTGTCGACATTGAAGATCGATATTTCCAGGGTAACTTTTTCACCGGTAAGCTTTTCCGCATATTCAATCATTTTCACATGACCCTGGTGGATTGGATTAAAAGCACCAGGGAAAGCAAGGACAGGCGGGTCCTCCTCGCGGGTGACCTTCGTGTCCCCGCCAATCAGGGCTTGCCAGGAAGGTTCAGCAATTTTTTGCTTTTCTGCAATGATATCGGACTGACGAAATCCCGAGAGAAAATCAACATTAATATCCAGCGCACCCGCTATAAGCCCTAAAACAAGTGAGCTGCAAAGATTCTCTTCTTCCTCCCGGTCACGACCCGATTTGTCAAACGTGACTGCAATTTCCGTTGTCGATTCAGCTGACTGAATGGCGACATAGCATCGATCGTCGCCGCGCCGTTGGCGATTGGTTGCGAGCGCAGCGGTGCAGCCCAAGCCATAGACAGGGACACTCTGCTCCAGCTTTCGTGCGCGCAGCCAGGAGACCATGGCCAGCGACCTGGCTGTGTTACTGCTACATGCCGCCTCGGGATTTCCCCCTAGATAGCTCGCAAGCTCCCTGTCATGGTATGGGATGGTGGCTGAGAGCAGGGTATTGGATGCCCCGGGAACGGCAAGAAGTCTGGTGACGGCAGAGGCTCCACCACCAGAGATGGCGAGTACGAATTTGCCATCCTGCTTGTGGATCTGCCTGATGATTTCGTTGTCCAAGTTACTCCTGGCGGATTTCCGATTCTGAGTGTCAATCTTAGCTTAGCAAATGAGCGAGATTGTTAGATAATTAAGACAATATTCAGTTGCGAGTGTGTAGATGAGGTTAAAAATATTGATGGTTTGTCTCCTGTCATCGGCGGCATATGGTGAGGATAAAGGAGGGACGGTACCTGAGCTCACGCCTGAAGAACTGCCTGGCTATCAGTTTGAACGTAGGTTGAAAGAAGACCCTGTCGTTATTCAGGATCTTTCCCTTGGTCAGCAATTTATCCTTGATGCACAGCGCCAGGAGATGAAGGATCTGATCAGCCGAAGGCTGGGTATTCTCAATGTGAGCCAGAGTATCAATGATCTAAAGACAATCCAGCAGCTTGTGGACCGGCGGATCATCCAGCAGCAGGATGTACGGGAATGGCAGGCGCTGGGCGTCTTGTTCGGCGATATCCTGGTGAAGGAATTTGGCCTGCATTGGATCAGCTACAAAGACAATTTAGGGTCAAGTAAAGCACTCCGCTGGAGGAAAACAGAAAATTATGTTTTCCCGGTGACCATGTTCTCCAGGCGAGCCCAGTTTAAACAGAAGATCGATGCGGTCGCCATGTTTGAGAAGATAGAGCAGGAAGTAATTGCTTTTAAGGAATACGAGCGACGAAATCTCAGGATTTAGAAACCCTGGAGTCAATCATCGCATTTTCCTATTTTATAATGCTGCTGAAATCAACGGACAATCCCAGTAGAATACGCAAAAATTTGTAAAGTCAGGTTTAGAACATGATCAAGAAGTGGGTGCTCGCCGTATTGAAATTCTTCATTGTCGATTCCATTGTCAATATCCTCGGCGACCTGTTCGAGCAGCCACTTATTATGTGGGCCTTTATTGGCTGGGGTTGGCTGTCCGTCCTGGTCATGTTCACCAGCGTCTTTCAAACAATGGGACAGATTTAGAGACGCTCTTCAGGTCAGTAACTCCTCTAAATGACCGATGACGTGATCCCCGAATTCGACGGTTGACAGTAACGTGATTTTGTCGCTGTCGGCTGACAGGTCAGAAGTCGAATAGCCGCTTTCAAATACCATTCTCATTGCCTGCCAGACTGCGTCTGCCTCGTTTTTCATGGCGAAACTCATTTCAAGCATCATGGCGACAGAACCAATCATTGAATAGGGGTTAGCGATATTCTTTCCGGCTATATCCGGCGCCGAACCATGGGCAGGCTCATAGTAGGACTTTTCGGGACCGATGCAGGCAGATGGCATCAGGCCGAGTGATCCCAGGATACCGCCCCCCTGATCACTCAGGATATCGCCAAACATGTTTTCCATGACCATGACATCAAACTGCCCGGGATTCAGGCACAGGGCCGTGGCTGCAGCATCAACCAGCAGATGGATAACCTCCACATCCTGGTAATCCTGATGAACTTCATCGAGAATCTCATTCCAGAAGACACTGGACATGAGTACGTTGCTTTTATGAATGTTGTGTAATATTTTTTTACGTAACCTCGCCTGATCGAACGCAACAACAAGAACCTGACGAATCTGCTCTTCGTCATACTCGAGGGTTTCATGCACATAGCGGAGCCCCGCTTCGTTGATGCCTCGCTTCTTGCTGCCGAAGTAGAGGCCACCCACCAGCTCCCGGATCAGCAGAATATCGATACCATCCCTGATTACCTCGGGTTTAAGAGGTGAAAAATGCGCCATTTCCTTACTGAGGAATATAGGGCGAAAGTTGGCAAAGGTGTTGTAGCGCGCACGCAGGGGAAGAATGGCTCCTCTTTCCGCCTGCTCTTCAACCGGTATTTTTTTTGATTCTTCATGGCTGAGGCCGACCGGTCCCTTCAAAATCGCATCTGCGTTATCACACACGGTTTTGGTTTCATCGGGGAACGCCTTGCCATTGTCGAAGTATGCGCCAGCCCCGAAGGGTGCTTTGATCAGTTCGAATGCGACATCATGATGGGTCGCGAGCAGATCAAGGACTCGAATAGCCTGCGCCATGATCTCGGGACCGATGGCGTCTCCTTCCAGGATGGCAATTTTGTAGGCGTTGGTCATCGTCTTCTTACCCGAATCAAGAGGATCGACGACTCTGCCTCCTTGGTGCTAATAAATCAAGAGGATCGACGATGCTCACCCCTTGATGGCGGGAATCACCTGTAGCGGAGAAATGGTCGCCGTTCGCTTGCCCATTTGTTTTCAACTTCTTCTAATCTGGAATGGAGGGAGGCGAAGTCCTGGCTATCGTCATCAACCCAGTTCCGCAATTCTGGTCCACCATTGATGACATCAATCGGAATCCGGTCCGGTTCATATTCATATTCGTGATATCGCCAGAGGTCGTAGTCCGGCTGGCAATGCCGCAGACTCTTCAACATTCCCGCAATCAGGCGAAAGGGTTTGAAACGCCCGTGATCATATCCTGCATGGTCAGTGTGGATCTGCAGCCCGCGGCATATCTGGCCGGTGTGCTTATGGAAGGTGGGCTCGAAGAAGCAGGGGCGGAGATAGGCACCTTCTAGCCAGCCAGGAGCCGTTTCCTGCAGGTGGGATAAAACATCCTCAACCGGCAGGTCAGGAGCACCGATAACTTCCAGCGGAACTGTGGTTCCCCGACCTTCAGATAAGGTGGTTCCCTCCAGGAGCACCGTGCCGGGGAAGCATCGAGTCATATTCAGGCTTGCAGCATTTGGGCTGGGATTGATCCATGGTCGTTGACCGGTTGGCCAGCCGAAGTCGGGAGCAGCGTCGGGCTGGTAGTCCTGCATATCGATGATTCGAAGATCCGCGGGTTTTTTCTGTCTGGAATTGAACCAGCCAGCCAGCTCGCCAACAGTAAGGCCATGGCGCGTGGGTAATTCGTCACATCCTACAAAACTTTCTTCGCCTGGCTGCAGCAACAGACCGTCTATAGGCCTGCCGGAAGGGTTGGGCCTGTCCAGCACCCACAATTCGTTACCGCTTTTTGCACAGGCCTCAACAAAATATTTCAGCGTTGAGATATAGGTATAAATTCTGCAACCAATATCCTGAAGGTCATAGAGGATAATATCCAGGCCCTGAATCATTTCACTTGTGGGAATACGATGTTCACCATAGAGGCTAACAACCGGAATCTGGTGCACTGGGTCCAGGTAATCTTCGGACTCAATCATATTGTCTTGTTTCTCACCACGCAGACCATGCTGTGGCCCAAACGCGCAAACGATATTGCAATGCCGGTGTGCGAGGGCATCCAGTGAATGCACGTTTCCGGATGTAATGGATGCGGGGTGTGCTATCAGAGCAACCCTTTTTTTACCGAGCTTGTGCATCAGGTCCGAGGATGCCAGCAACCGGTCTATCCCGAATTTAAAATTCATGGTTCAGTAATCATCGTGCAGTGAATATTCCTCCTACCAGGGAACGTCTGATTAAGGTCGGTATGCCGCACCACTATTTTCGCCATAACCCCGTCAGAGTCCTACTCCGTAATTTGTTAACTCAACTCAGATTAATAAATTACCTGCGTGCGCCTCTTCCTTCTCTTGAAGAACAGTTCTGACGAAAATATCCTCTCAATCAGACGACCCCCAAGTGAATGAGACTACAGGTCCTCCTCAGGTACAACCAGATGATTTTGTAACATCTGCTGACAATAGGGTTCTACTGTATGCTATCAGTGTGCCGGAATTCTTCCGGTAGGACACCATGGAGTGATGACAATAAATGCCAGATTATGATTATGACCTGTTTGTAATAGGCGTTGGATCAGGTGGTGTCAGGGCCGCACGGATGAGCGCTCAATATGGCGCAAGGGTTGCGACTGCCGAGGATAGGTACATGGGCGGGACCTGTGTCAACGTCGGATGTATACCGAAGAAACTGTTCGTTTATGCTGCCCATTTCGCTGAGGAATATCATCATGCGGAGGGTTTTGGATGGGGACCCGCCGCTCCGGCGTTCGACTGGCAGGTATTGTTGAAGAACAAGAACAAGGAAATAAAGCGCCTCAATGGTATTTACCAGGGTCTGCTGGACCAGGCAGGGGTCACCCATTTCGATGGCCGGGCACGTATCGTCGATCCGCATCACGTGTCGGTTAATGAGCAACTGGTCTCCACAGGCAAAATACTAATTGCGACAGGAAGTTGGCCTTCCGTACCGGACTTTCCAGGGTGCGAACATGTCATCACTTCGAATGAGGCGTTTTTTCTGCAAACCCTGCCGAAACGATCTCTGGTGGTTGGCGGTGGATATATTGGCGTCGAGTTTGCCGGTATTTTCAAGGGATTGGGGGTGGATAGCCATTTGTCCTATCGGGGATCACTTTTTCTTCGGAATTTTGACCAGGATGTGAGGCAGGCGGTACGGGATGAATTGCATAAAAAAGGCGTGCAACTGCACTTTAACAGCCTTGTTGAAAAGATTAAAAAACATGGCGATGACGATCTCATCGTTCATTTCGCTGACGGATCGCAGATGGAAACCGATCTTGTTCTATATGCGACCGGCCGACATCCGTCTGTTAATGACATAGGGCTTGAGAATGTCGATGTGGCCTGTCGAAGTAATGGTGCGATCATCGTCGATGATGAATTTAGGACGTCGGAATCCAGTATATTTGCCCTGGGTGATGTCATTGACAAAATTCAGTTGACCCCGGTCGCCATCGCGGAAGCAATGGTGTTTGCCAGTACGCAGTTTAACGATGAGCCGAGGTTGATGGACTATGATGGAATCGCCACCGCTGTTTTCTGTCAGCCGAATATCGGTACAGTCGGCCTGACGCAGGCACAGGCCGAGGAATCCTATGAAGAGATCGAAGTATTTCGATCCACCTTCCGCCCGATGAAGCACACCTTGAGTGGCAGTGATGAAAAGAGCCTGATGAAGATCATTGTGGATAAGGCGACAGACAAAATAGTGGGCGTGCATATGGTGGGATCGGAAGCGGGTGAAATCATCCAGGGGATTGCCATTGCCTATAAAGCCGGTGTCACTAAGGCGATTTTTGACTCAACCATCGGTATTCACCCCACCGCGGCGGAAGAATTTGTCACCATGCTGAAACCTGTTTCCTGAGCGGTCATGGGTCATTTCGTGAAATGTATGGATGATTCCACGGTTACAGGTTGTGCTTCCATAAGCCCAATTATTTTTTGCACATGGTCGGGGTTCGGCTCGAGGGGTGCGATCTTCTCATAGTAATCTTTGAGACCCTGGTCGCTGACTGGCAGCGGTACGATTGTCCCACGGTGGATTGAGAAAAACCGGCCGTTTTCAATCAAGAGTGCCGCCATGCCACTGCCATAGTGAGACGCCAGACCCACATCGATAGTAATAACGCGACCATCAAACCGCGGGTTGATGACACCACGAGTCGTGGTATGCCCGATAACGATATGGTTGGCTTTGTAATGTTCCAGCATATTGACCAGTGCCGGCAGTTCACTCTCCCGCGGATTTTTCGCCAGGCCCCGATACCATAGTGGACCCTCTTCTGCGCTGGTTAACGCGCCGTCCGGTAGCGGTGTTTTACCAAGTTCCGCGGAAATGGTTTTGTTGATTTTCCTGATGGACAAGAGCGGCTGGTGTGGATTGATGCCTCCGTGTACAAATAGAATGTCATTGATCCTGATAACAGTGTTATTTTTTCTTACCCACCTGGCAAGCTCTCCACCTGGCTGCCAGAGTATTCGATGTTCAACATAACCCAGCGGATAGGTATTCATCCACTGGGTCTTAAAGGCGTCGTCCACGACAGTTTCCGTCTCATTGGCTGTTATGTAGGTGATAAATTGCCGGTAATAGTCCGTCTGTCGATTTGCGGACTGCGTGTCCCGGAGTGCAGTGTACTCACCGGGATGGACATAGCGCAGGTCACCGTAGATATTCATTGACTCGTGGTTGCCAATCAACAGATGCACAAATCCTTTTGCCTTGCGTGCGGTTTTCTGCAGTGCCTGCAGGTCGCGGATGATCATCAGTGAATCAGGTCCGCGGTCCGGGATGTCACCTGTTTGTACCAGATGGGTCTTGCCGCCGATCCATGCTCCGCTTTCATCAATGAGTCTCATCATGGTCATGACGTCACGAAACTGGCCATAGTCGCCGTGCAGGTCTCCGATAGCGACGATTCGCTCGACGCCTCTCCAGGTATCCCGGGCAAAGGCGCCGGCGTTACCCTGGAGTAACAGAAAAACCAGTACAATTTTCAAGATCATTTTAAAATTTGAAGGCACGAAAATTCTTTCACATAGCTGTTGCTGTTCACCTTTGAGTTTATTTGATAAGGTCGCCTCCGGCTAGATTTTGTTCTGAGGCAGCGCCCGCGGCTGGCTCCCGGTTAAGCGCCTGCGGCTGGGTACCTGTTAAGAGTTTGCGGCGGACTCTCGTTTAAAAGCCCGCGGTTAAATACGCTCACGACCCATGGCAAGAAAAGCAAAAAAATCCTAAGGAGATACTTTTTGAACGAAGTGATAGCGAAATTCACCCAGCTACTGAACCTGTTGGATTCCGTGCTCGGGTCCGCGCAGTATTTTCCTTTCCTGTTGTTAGGAACAGGCATCTTTTTTACGTTCTATTTAAAATTTCCGCAGATTCGTTTTTTCAGTCACGCCTGGAGGATAGTACGGGGCAAATATGACAAGCCCGGAGCAAAAGGTGATGCCACTCATTACCAGGCGCTGGCAACGGCGATATCCGGCACCGTAGGCACCGGTAATATTGGTGGCGTTGGTCTTGCTCTGTACCTGGGCGGCCCGGCGGCGCTGTTTTGGATGTGGATGACGGCTTTTTTTGGCATGACGACCAAATTCGTCGAAGTGTCACTTTCTCATAAGTACCGTGTCGAGGATGAGGATGGGTTTATTGTTGGTGGGCCCATGTATGTGATGGAGCGCCGTCTCAATATGAAGTGGCTTGCTGTGTTTTTTGCAGGGGCAACTGTCATCAGCAGCTTCGGTACCGGTAATCTGCCCCAGAGTAACAATATGGCAGTGGGCATCAACGCTACTTTTGGCATCCCTGAATGGGTGACCGGTGCGGTGCTGGCGATTTGCCTTGGCCTTGTCATTGTTGGTGGTATCAAGCGAATCATCCAGGTCGCAGAAAAAATCGTACCGACAATGGCTGTTATTTATTTCGCTGGAGGGCTAGCCGTTATCTTTACCAACCTAGACCAGGTTGGTCCGTCATTGATATCCGTATTTCGTGATGCATTTACGGGTTCCGCCGCGGCGGGTGGATTTCTTGGCGCAAGCTTCGCCTACGCATTTAATCGTGGTGTAAATCGCGGCTTGTTTTCAAACGAAGCGGGCCAGGGTAGTGCGCCGATCGCTCATGCCGCTGCTAGAGCCGATGAACCGGTTTCTGAGGGTATGGTGTCAATTCTTGAACCCTTCATCGACACGATTGTTATCTGCACCCTTACGGGGCTGGTCATACTTTCGTCGGGCGTGTGGACTGAGAAACATGAAAACGTATTTCAGGGCTTCGATATGGAATTTGTTCAAGGCCATTATTCTGACGCTGATCCTGCGCACAAGGAAGCCTTGTTCCGACACCTTAGCTTCTCCATGGAAGACGATCTGGTAAAAGTGTTCGATGGTGTGATAAAGGTGGTCGATGGTGTTTCGTTAGGTGGCGATTTCACCATCCTGCATAACCGTTCCCTGGCAGAAGATGTGCGCTATTACGAGGGCGATTCCCTTTTCACCGGCGAGCTGATTATTGCCAATGGGAATCTGACCAATGAATTGACGGTAAAAGGCAAGTCGCTGATTCACTCGGTTGAATTGACCACGCTCGCCTTTACCCGTGGCGCTTTTGGTGATTACGGCAAGTATATTGTATCGATTGGCCTGGTGCTTTTCGCTTTCTCGACGGCAGTTGCCTGGTCTTATTACGGTGACAGGGCGATGACCTATCTGTTTGGGGTGAAGTCGGTGTTACCTTACCGCCTGCTCTATGTGCTTGGTTTTTTTGTCGCCGCTATTGCAGATACGTCTCTGGTCTGGCTCGTATCCGCCATCACCATTGCTTTTATGACCATTCCGAACCTGTTTGCAATCGTGATGTTACGCAAAGAGATGAAGGAGATTGTTGCCGACTACTGGCGTGACTTTAACGAAGAGCATCCTGATGGTTACTGAGCCGAACCGTGACAGGGCACAAGGCACGGCTGAAGGCTCTTCATTAGAAACAGCTGAGGGCTCTTTATCAGAAGCAGCTGAAGGCTCTTCACAAGAAACAGCTGAAGGCTCTTCACAAGAAACCGCTGAGGGCTCTGGATTTGAGCTGCTGCAGTCCCGTCGAATTGACACGCTGAATCTCATTGTCCATGAATTTAGCCACAGGGCGACGGGTGCGTCACACTTCCACCTTGAGTCGGATCACACGGAAAATGTCTTCATGGTGGCATTACGTACCGTTCCCATGGATTCGACCGGTGTCGCCCACATACTTGAGCATACGGCTCTGTGCGGTAGCGAACGCTATCCGGTTCGTGATCCCTTTTTTCTGATGATTCGGCGTTCTCTGAATACGTTTATGAATGCGTTCACCACCAGCGATTACACTGCTTATCCGTTTGCCAGTCAGAACAGGAAAGATTTCTTCAATCTGATGGACATCTACCTGGATGCGGTATTCTTCTCTCGTCTGGATAAGCTGGATTTTGCCCAGGAAGGTCATCGCCTCGAATTTGAAAATCCCAATGATGATTCAACACCCCTGGTATATCGCGGTGTTGTTTACAATGAGATGAAGGGTGACAGCAGTTCCCCGATGTCAGTACTCTACTGCGAATTACAAAAACACCTGTTCCCGACGGTTACCTATCACTACAACAGTGGTGGTGATCCAAAACATATTCCGGAACTTAAGTACGAGCAACTCCTTGATTTTTATCACTCCCACTACCATCCCGGAAATGCGGTATTTATGACCTTTGGCGATATCCCTGTTGGCGAGTTGCATAAAACTATGGACGACTCGCTGCAAAGAGCGAAATCGCTAGATCGTTATGATCGAAATGCTGAAATAATCAGGGTCGGTGTGGAAAAGAGGCTAAGTCAACCTGTCAGAGCCAGCGCAGCCTATGCAATGGATCAAGGACCCACCAAAGGAAAAACTCATATCGTCCTTGCGTGGCTTCTTGGCGAAAACACTGATCTAGAAATGCTGCTCAAATGCAATATCCTGTCAGACGTACTGCTTGATACCAGTGCATCTCCTCTAAAGCAGGCGCTTGAGGAATTTGAGTTTGCTGCTGCGGCTTCTCCCTTATGTGGTTTGGAAGAGACTAACCACGAAATGAGTTTCATGTGTGGTGTCGAGGGATGTGATCCGGAACATGCTGATGAGGTCGAAAGATTGATCCTGGAGGTATTGCAGAAGATCAGCGACGAGGGTATTGAAACGGATAGGCTGGAAGCAGTGTTACATCAACTGGAGTTATCGCAACGGGAAGTTGGTGGCGATGGCATGCCTTATGGTCTGCAATTGATTTTTTCTTGTATGTCTGCCGCCATTCACCGTGGCCACCCAATCGATTTGTTGGATCTTGATCCGGTTATTGAAAAACTTCGCGCTGAAATTCAGGATCCTTCGTTCATTAAAAATCTTGTCAATGATCTGCTGTTGAAAAACCAGCATCGAATCAGGCTGGTGATGTATCCGGACCTTGAATTAAGTGACCGACAAACACAAGAGGAGCGGGCCAGGCTCGGGGCAATCAAATCGGGATTATCTTTGATCCAGAAAGAAGAAATCGTGACCCAGGCAATGGCGCTTCAGGCGAGGCAACAGGAGGAAGAAGATGTTGATGTGTTGCCAAAGGTCGGGCTCAGTGATGTTCCGGACAGCCTCAAGATACCGGTGGGCAAATCTCACGGCAGCAAGGGCGTAACCAGTTTTAAAGCCGGTACCAATGGAATTGTCTATCAGCAGATTATTACCGAGATCCCTGACCTGCCTTTCGAGACATTGATCCTGCTGCCGCTTTTTTCCCAGATTCTGTCAGAAGTAGGCTCAGGGAAACGTGATTACCTGCAGACACAATTGCTGCAGCATGCAATCACCGGTGGCTTGAGTGCATTCTCGACTCTTCGCCCAGATCACCATAATCCTGAACAGTTCAAAGCTTGCTTTACCCTTAGCAGCCGAACGCTAAATTCCCAGGCCTTGGCCATGTTCGAATTGCTAAAAGAGACCATGCAGGAGGCGAGGTTTGATGAGCTGGATCGGATACGAGACCTGGTGAAGCAGATGAGGGTGAGAAGAGAAGCCAACATCGCCGGCAACGGGCATTCTTATGCGATGACGGCGGCAGGCAGTTGTATTAGACCAGTTCCATGGCTTAATCATCAACTCACCGGGTTGCAGGCGATAGAATCCCTGAAGTTACTGGATGACTCGCTGGATGATGCGGGAAATCTCAGGGAATTTTGTCGGAACCTTGAAGGCTTGAGAGACAAATTCTCTGGCTCCCCG
Source organism: Pseudomonadota bacterium (assembly GCA_022571415.1). GTDB lineage: Bacteria > Pseudomonadota > Gammaproteobacteria > Pseudomonadales > Azotimanducaceae. The sequence goes on along the minus strand of JACZXW010000043.1, from coordinate 7,542 downwards.
CGACAGTTTTTGATTGTAGGCGAAGCCAATGAAATCGATCATTTGGTATCGCAACTGCATTCTATTTGGAAAATATCCCCAGACACCGCTAAACCAATGCAAATAGATTTTGTGCAACAACTTTCCAATCGGGCGTACCTGACGAGCACTCCCGTAAATTATTGCGCCAGCGTGTTCCCAACTGTGGCAGAAGACCATGAGGACTCTGCGGCGTTAACAGTATTGGCAGCGGTACTGCGAAATGGTTTCTTGCATCATGCCCTTCGTGAGCGCGGTGGAGCATACGGAGGTGGCGCCACCCATGATGCCGGTAACGGGTTGTTCCGGTTTTACTCGTACAGAGATCCGCGTTTGGTCGAGACATTTGATTCTTTCAAGCAGTCAGTCGACTGGGTAACAGGAGCAAAATTGGGCTTCGCGCTGGTAGAAGAAGCGATTCTGGGTATCGTCAGTACAATTGATGCGCCCGGGTCGCCAGCAGGTGAAGCCAAGCAGGCATTTCACAACGGATTGCACGGTCGTGGACCAGAGCAACGGCGAAAGTTGAGAACTGGAATACTCAACGTTGATGTGCAGGATATCAAACGGGTTGCCGAAGAGTACCTGCAAGGTAATGGCTGTCTTGCGGTGGTCACCAGCGAAGCCAGGCGTGGCGAGATTGAGGACGACTTTGTCGCCATTAGTATATAAATTTTACCTTTTTGCAAAGGTTGGTCGCCAGGAGCATAGATAATGGGAAAACTAGTTGAGATTACCGCGGACGATGGGTTTACCTTTGATGCGTACCGGGCAGAGCCTCCTGCAGAGGTAAAAGGAACCGTGATGGTGATCCAGGAAATATTCGGTGTAAACCAGCATATCAGGGAGGTCTGCGATGGTTATGGAGAACAAGGATATGTTGCCGTCGCGCCTGCCATCTTTGACAGGGTTGAAAAAAATATATCCCTTGGCTATGAAGGCGACGACATGGCCCGCGGGATTGAAATCGCCCGGGGAAAGATGAATCCTGAAAATACGATGCGAGACCTGCAGGCAACCATTGGCTATCTTTCTGATATAGGGCCCGTTGGTGTTGTGGGTTACTGTTTTGGCGGTTTGATGGCCTGGCTCTGTGCTTGCAATGCAGAGGGCATCAGTTGTGCGGTTGGCTACTATGGTGGAGGCATCATTGACGCAGTAGGGCAGAAATCAAAAGTTCCGACAATGTTACATTTCGGCAAACTTGATGCACACATCCCACTATCCGATGTCGATAAAATTGCCAAGGCACATCCGGAAGTCACCGTTCACCTTTACGAGGCGGACCATGGGTTTAACTGTGATCATCGGGCTTCCTACAACGCTGAAGCATCAAAACTGGCACGATCGAGAACGCTGGATTTTTTTGCTCAGCATCTGTCCTGAACCGGGAAAATCCTGATTGATGAGTCAAACGGATGCCAATGGCGATATTGAAGTATTTTACTGGCCGACTCCCAACGGATTCAAGGTCACGATCATGTTGGAAGAATTGTCGGTAGCCTACAGGATTACTCCGATTGATATCACTGCCGGTGATCAATACTCAGATGAGTATACCGCTGTGTCTCCAAACAACAGAATTCCTGCCCTCAGGGATTATTGCCCGTCCGATGGAAGAAAAGTCGCCACTCTATTTGAATCCGGCGCCATTCTTTTGTACCTGGCAGAAAAGTACGGCAAGTTTCTGCCGCAAGATTCCACCTCCAGGTCGGTGTGTCTGCAATGGTTGTTCTGGCAAGTTGGAGGACTGGGGCCGATGGGCGGGCAGGCACATCATTTTCGACTCTATGCCAGGGAAAAAATTGGCTATGCGATTCGCCGCTATACCATGGAATGCAATCGGTTGTACGCGGTGATGGAACGACACCTGCAGGAACGGGAGTTTCTGGCAGATGAGTACAGCATCGCTGATATTGCCTGCCTCCCATGGATATTCCGGCACGAACGGCAAGGACAGAAGCTGGAGGATTTTCCGCACCTGCACAGTTGGTATAAAACGCTCATGTCCCGGCAGCCAGTAATAACAGGTCTCGCGGTTGCAGCCGATCTAAGAGATGATTCGGCCTTTACCAGCGATAAAGGACGAGAGGTGCTGTTTGGTCAAGGTTCCGACCCGGAAAGAAGTTGAACGGGTGGTTGACAGCTAAGCGGGTGCTAAATCCTTGACAAACCATTGCTCCTTCTACATCCTGTGCGCCTTGATCCGTTGGGTGGAAAGTCTCATATTTCGGAGTATTTTCTGCACCAGTGGAATCAGATGATAAGAGCAACAATTCCTATAGGTATCAGCATGAAAGAACATCAGATTAGACTCGGCATCGTCTCATTGGCGTTATTCGCCGCGTCAATCATCAGCACCGGCGAGTTACAGGCACAATCCCTGGACGAGGTATTGGGGGTCAGGGCAGTAACCACAGAAGATGGCCGAAAGTCCCAGTCAAAAATAGACGAGGTTACTGAAGATACTCGAAGTCTGTTAAGTCAATACAAGCAGGTGATGAAAACTGTCGATGGTTTGAAGGTATATAACCTGCAACAGAGAAGACTCATCAAAAGTCAGGAACAAGAATTGGATGAGTTGGAAACTTCGATAGAAAACGTAACACTCATCGAAAGACAGATTGGGCCGCTCATTGAGCGCATGATTGATGGTCTTGACAAGTTTGTGAGCCTGGATATTCCGTTTCTTATGGACGAACGAACCGAGAGGCTCAATTTCCTGCAGGAAACTCTGGACCGGGCTGACGTGAGTGTGGCGGAGAAATTCAGCCAGGTATTACAAGCCTACCAGGTAGAAAATTCATACGGATCTACGATCGAAGCTTATACGGATGTGATCGAGCTTGATGGTAAATCCCGGCAGGTTGATATGCTGAAATGGGGCAGGGTGTCCCTGGTATTCCAGACACCAGACGGTGAGACCACCGGCGTGTGGGATAACAATGCGCGTGCGTGGTTCATTCTGGAAGATAGATTCAGGCTGGGCGTACGCGATGCGATCAGGATTGCAAGAAAAACCAAGACAGTGGACCTGGTCCGTCTACCAATATGGGCAGCAGGAGAATAGGTCATGAAAAAGATTATAATTTGTATAATAGCTCTATCCTTCACACTGTCACTTCCAATCAGCGCGGCAGATAAAATCCCGGCCAAGACGCTGGCTGAATTGTTGCAGCTGGTGAAGGACGGTAAGGTCGTTAACTCCAGGCTAAACCGCCAGCGAGAGCAGGAGTTTCTGGCTGACAAGGCGAAACAGCAGCAAGCCCTTAGTGATGCCAAACGCCAGCAGCGACAGGAAGAAGCCACTGCCGAGCGATTGGAAAGCCAGTTTCAGAAGAATGAGCAGAACATCGATGCCAAACAGGAAATTCTGGCTAAGCGGTTGGGTTCCTTGCGGGAACTCTTTGGTGTTCTGCAGCAGGTGAGTGGTGACACGCAGGGTGTTTTTGAAGGATCACTGATCAGTGCAGAGTTTCCGGGTCGTGGCAAATGGTTAGGTGAATTTGCTCAATCCATGGGGAAAAGCTCCAAGTTGGCGAGCATCGAGGAAATTGAACGGTTGTGGTTTGAATTGCAGCGTGAAATGACTGAATCTGCCAAGGTTACCCGGTTCAAAGCGCGTGTGATTAAGCTTGATGGTGAAGAAGTCGAGCAGGAAGTCGTCAGGATAGGGACATTCAACCTGGTCAGTGGCGGTGAGTATGTTACTTACGATACGAATAAGAACCTCATCAAGGAATTGCCAAGGCAACCGGCAGGACGCTTTGTTTCCTCCGCGGCGGAACTGGAAAGTGCAAGCAGTGGTTTCATACCTTTTGGTCTTGACCCAACTCGTGGCCAGCTACTCGCCATGCAGGTCAATGTGCCCACCCTTGAAGAACGGGTACATCAAGGTGGTACACCGGGGTACGTGATTATCGCCCTGGGTATCGTCGCGCTTCTCCTGTCTATTGAGCGTTTAGTCACACTGTATATCACTGGTGCCAGGGTGAGCGCCCAGGCGAATAACGCAGGTTCTCCCAAAGGGGATAATCCCCTTGGCCGAGTGCTTGCAATTTATCATCAGAACAAGGATGTGGATTCCGAAACACTGATGCTCAAGCTTGATGAAGCAATACTGAAAGAACAACCAGCCATCAATGCCAGGATTTCATTCATCAAAATTATCTCGATGGTAGCGCCGTTGCTGGGCCTGCTGGGTACAGTTATCGGTATGATCGTCACCTTCCAGGCTATCACCCTGTTTGGTACGGGTGATCCCAAGACCATGGCAGGCGGTATTTCTCAGGCACTGGTGACCACCGTACTGGGTCTGACAGTGGCCATCCCGACGGTGTTACTGCACGCTATTGTCCATACCCGGGCGACATCGATTATGCATGTTCTCAATGAGCAGAGTGCTGGCCTGATTGCAGAACACGCTGAAAACGCAGGTAAATAGTCCGTGGAAACAATATTCATTGCGATAAGGACCTTTTTGGAAGCAGGTGGCGGTGTGTTGTATCTCATCGCCGTTGCGACCTTTTTTATGTGGGCGCTGATCTTTGAGAGGCTCTGGTTCATTAAAACAGAACATAAAACAGACGTCGGCAATGCGTTGAGCTATTGGGAAGGTAGACCGGAGCGTACGTCCTGGAATGCACACCGAATCCGTGAACGGATGATCTCTGAAGTCAATGGCCGCCTCAATGCCAACATGCCGTATATCAAGACATTGATATCGCTGCTGCCGTTACTGGGCCTCCTGGGCACGGTGACAGGCATGGTCCAGGTATTTGAGGCAATGACCTATTCGGGCGGCAATGCCCGCTCCATGGCGGCAGGTGTCTCAATGGCAACGATACCGACGATGTCAGGCATGGTGGCAACTTTATCAGGTGTCCTGGCTAATACTTATATCGTCTCCATGGTTGATACAGAGTCGCGCTTTCTAGAAGATACGTTGACGATGGACCACTAGCAGGACAACCGATAAGAGAATGAGACTGAGATAATAATAAATGCGAAAACAAAAAACAGAGGGAGATGAGAAGGTCGCTGACCTTACACCCATGCTGGATGTGGTGTTTATCCTGTTGATCTTCTTTATAGTCACGTCCACCTTCATCAAGGAGACTGGCATTGAAATAAACCGTCCGGATACCCAGACGGCCGAAATGAAGAAGACCGTATCGCTGTTGGTCGCAGTTGGTGCCGATAACAGTATCTGGATAGACAAGAAGAAAGTGGATATTCGTAATGTTCGTCCTATGATGGAAAAACTTCACGCGGAAAATCCAAAAGGCGGCCTGGTCATTCAGGCGGATAGTGCATCTAAAGTCGAGAACGTGCTTGCGATCATGGAGTCAGCCCGAGCAATCGGCATTATCCAGATAGCAATCGCCTCCGAACAGAAATAAGGAGGAAGCATGGCAACCACAATTAGATTAGGTTTATCAGCTATCGTTGGTGTCTTTGTCACCCTGGCATTGTTTTATTTGATGCAGGCGCTAATCCAGGGAGCGGACAGTGCTCTTAGCGATGACAAGATCGGCAACCTGGTGGATTTTGTTCGGATCAAGCAGGACCAGAGTGTAGAAACGAAGAAACGTAAAGCGAAAAAGCCGCCTCCCCCGGACGAACCGCCCCCGGACGTACCACCGCAGAATTTCAATGTGTCCGTGGATAAAGCCGGTTATACCATGAGCAATATGGATACTGCCGTCAACATTAATGTCGGCAGTGGCGGCTTCGGTATTAGTGATGGTGATTATCTGCCGATCGTGAAGGTGCAACCGCAATATCCGAGACGTGCCCTGGCCAGGGGTATGACAGGCTGGGTGATTGTGGAATTCACCGTCACCGCGCAGGGAACGGTCAGGAATGCATTCATCGTTGAGAATTGCGGCTGGATTCAAAACGCCCGAAAAGAAGGTGAATGTACTGATAATCCCAGTAGTGTGTTTGATTCATCAGCCGTCAAGGCAGCGTTAAAGTTTAAATACAAACCGAAAGTGATTGATGGAGAACCGGTTCCGACATCTGGTGTACAAAATAAAATCACGTATGAGCTGATTGATGATTAGGAGAGTTTCGTGAAAAAGTTAGTTGCATTTATCTGCATGCTCTGGGTGATGCCGCTCTTTGCTCCTTATGTATCTGATTCTGTTGATGTTGGCGGTCAGGCTATCGCTGCAGAGAGGAAAAAAACCCGCAGGGTGCCTGCCATGCGTGAATCGACATACAGGCGGTTGGCTGAAGCGCAGGTCATGGTTGATCCGGAATCAGCCCCCAGGGAAGAGGGCGAACCAGCGCCAGAACCCAAGGGGACCCCACGGGATGCCATTAACCTGCTCCTGAAACTTAAGGATCGTCGCGGCCTCAACAGTTATGAGTTGGCGCAGGTATGGAATACGCTGGCATTCGCCTACTACACCATTGAAGATGTTCCAAATACAATCAAGTCGTATGAACAGGTATTGGGCCAGGGCACCATTACCGAGGCGCTGGAGCAGTCAGTTTTACGAGCATTGTTTCAGCTTTACTACTCGCAGGAGCGGTACGCGAAATCCATCGAGTACATGGAGAAGTGGGAAGCACTGCGCGAACAACCGGATGCAGGGGTGACCTATATCAAGGCGACCGCATACTATCAATTAGATCGATTCCGCCAAGCTCTGAAGACGGCCCTTCTGGTTGAACAAATTACCCAGCAGCAGCAGAAAACCATGAAGGAGAACTGGTGGTATCTGCAGGTTGTTCTATATAACGAGCTTGCTGAAATTGATAATGTGATAGCTGTCCTTGAGAAATTGATCGTCAATTACCCGAAGAAGCAGTACTGGATGCATCTTGCCGGTATGTATGGTGAAAAAGAAATGGATGATCAGGCCCTTTCGGCCTACTACGCCATTTATACGCAGGGAATGTTCAACAGGGAATCAGAAGTCGTCATGCTGACACAGCGATTGTTAAACGCTGAGGTACCCTATGAAGCCGCCACCATCATGGAAAAAGGATTTAAGGATGGCCTGATTAAAGAGACCGAGAAAAACCTGAAACTGTTGGCGACGGCTTACACCATGGCCCAGGAAATGAGTAAGGCGATTGATGCCTGGCGTGATGCAACCAGGTTTTCGAAGGACGGGGATTTGTATTACCGTCTTGCCCAGGCGCTGGCAAATGAAGACAGGCATAAGGAGGCGAGCGAGGTGTACCAGGAAGCACTCGATACTGGGAAGCTTAAAGACCCTGGTGATGTGAATTTTTGGAATGGCATTTCACTCATGCAACTCGCGCATTGGGACAAAGCAATTAAGGCGTTCCGCGCAGCAGGAAGAGCGGATAAGAAAATGGCTAAACAGACCCGGCGGTATATTCGTTACATTCAGGGGGAAAAGCGCCGGTTGGAAGAATTAAGGAAGATGCTGGCTGGCGAGTAGTACTTTCAGCGAAAGGAAAAAGAGCCGGATAATGGTTCTTTTTTTATTTTCCAGAACGTTTTTTCGGTCGGTTTTTGATGGAACGCGCGAATTTCTTTCG
>JACZXW010000137.1 GCA_022571415.1 Pseudomonadota bacterium | reverse complement strand
TTTGCGCATTTGCATTACCTGCGCATACATAACTTGTGTTTTATTTTCCAGTTCGGGTATGACTCGAAGATTTAAGTCATCTAATCGAATACGCAATCGCAATAGTTCCTCGTCAATCATATCCATATGTGTTACCAATACGGTTATTTTGATCACGCCTGAATTGTAGCGTAAAGCTCATGTGTTAACCTGCTATCTGTCGCATGGCTGACAACTTGGATCGAAATTCCACGGATCCTACCTGAGAGGCATTGGGTTGGCTTGAGAATTGGGCAATCACCACTTCTGTTGATCGATTGATATAGATGACTTGTCCGTGGATGCCGACGGCAGCGTATTCTCCCTTGTCGGCATCGAGAATCCACCACATGTTTTTGTAATATTTCCAGGCTTCATCTTTGTAGAGAGGATTGAAGGAATATCGATCGCCGTCAACATCGTTAACTTTCAACGTTTCGTCCACCCAGTGCGCGGGTAAAATCTGCTGACCCTTCGCCTGTCCCCGGTTGAGTATCAAACGACCAAACAGTGCCGCATCTCGAAGAGTGGATAACATCCCACCAGTAGCAACGGGCATGTAGGCCCTGTCGACAACAAGGGCAGCATCGTGGTAGGTACCGAGTTTTGACCAGATTCTATCTGCAATAAAATCCTGCAGCGGTATGCCGGAAAGGCGGGCGATCATCCAGCCGATGAGGTCAGCATTTGCTGAGTTGTATTCAAATACCCGACCGGGTTCTTCCCCCGTTTCTTCGCGGACGAATTTGGCAAGGAAATCGTGAACACCGTAGATTTCTGCTTCAGAAGGTTGTACGTCCTGTGCTCCCGGCAGATAAGCCATGCCTAAGGCTGGTGCGTAGAAACGCGAAAATTCAGAGTCCGGGTCAACGTAATTTTCTTTAAACGCGATGGCGCTGGCATGATTCAGTACCTGCTGGATACTGGTGCGTGCAAATCCAGAGCCCTTGAGTTCATCAATATATTTGGCGGGTGAAGCATTCAGGTCAATGTCGTGCTCTTCCATCAAAATCCCGAACGCAGTACTGACCAGGGATTTGGTCATTGAAAACCAGATGTGCCGCTGGTGCTGCGAGAATCCGTTCCAGTAAGCTTCATAGACAATAGTATTGCCTTGTAGTACGAGGAAGCCATCGGCGCAGTATTTTTCCAGTAATTTGTTAAGGGGAAGGTGCTCTCCATTCGCATCCTGGACGACTCGTCCGGAGAAATCATCGGATTGTGAGACATTGATTTCCGGCAGGTCCCCGCCGCGAGGCAACATGGCCGTGTGGGTGGTGGATTCTGCGTTGCGAAAACCCCAGGTGCTAAAAGGCGATCGCATGTAGTTAGCGAAAGTTACCTGGCTCTCACGCCGGGGTGGAAAACCCTGCATTACTTTTGGGTGGTTGATTTTCATGACGTGTCCGTTTTTTCTGATTACCCAGACGATGCCATAGTCTGCATGGCTTTTCTATTTGTCCATTACCTCCTAAACCCCCATTGACCCTGGCTCATGGTATTTAAATGCGGGCGACGCATAGCGCATTCGCTTGGTGAATGACCCGTTAATCTTTTTCTGCTGTTGATTGACAACGACCAGCAGAAAAAACGAATATATAGAAACCACAGTCAGTAAATACAATACCCGAAGGAGCAAGATATGCCTGATCTCACAAGCGATCTGAACAACCTGGCGATGTCTGAAGAAGCACAGCCGCTGTTTGATGCGGTAAAAAAGCATATAGATGACAATGTCGCGCCGATAGTCGAGGAATTTTATGCCCTCAATGAAGACAAGGAGGATCGCTGGAGCTGGCATCCAAGACAACTTGAGTTGCTCGATGGCGCCAAAGCCAAGGCCAAGGAATCAGGGCTGTGGAATTTTTTCCTGCCGGATTCGGAAACCGGAGAAGGACTGAAGAATCTGGATTATGCCTATATTGCAGCGGAACTTGGCCGTCATCCCCTTTCTTCGGAAACGTTGAACTGTAGCGCACCAGATACGGGCAACATGGAGGTACTGGAACGTGTCGGTACTCCCGAGCAGAAAGAAAAATGGCTTAAACCATTGCTCAATGGTGAAATTCGCTCCGCCTTTGCGATGACCGAGCCAGGCGTGCCGTCTTCAGACGCCAAGAATATCAGTACAAGTGCTGTGCTCGATGGTGATGAGTGGGTGATCAACGGTGAGAAGTTTTATATCTCAGGTGCGGGGGATCCTCGCTGTAAGATAATGATAACCATGGTGAAAACCGATCCGGATGCACCGCCCAGCAGGCAGCAGTCCCAGATCCTGGTGCCAATTGACGCTCCGGGAGTCAATATTATTGGCCCCATGCTTGTGTTCGGGGCAGATGATGCGCCTCACGGGCACATGCATATCAAGTTCGAAAATGTGCGAGTGCCGAAAGAAAACATATTACTGGGCGAAGGTCGTGGTTTTGAAATCTCACAAGTTCGCCTCGGACCCGGTCGTATCCATCATTGCATGCGCTCTGTTGGTCAGGCGGAAAAGGCGCTTGAGTTAATGGTGAAGCGCGCCAGTACCCGGGAGGCGTTCGGCAAGCCCATCGTTAAACTGGGCAAGAACCTTGAGGTTATCTCAAGAGCAAGAATAGATATTGATGCCTGCCGTTTGATGGTTCTGCGTGCGGCAAAGGCGATGGATGTTCTGGGCAATAAAGAGGCTCGTGTCTATGTCAGCGCAGTAAAAGCCATGGTGCCAGAGAAGGTCTGCAACATTATCGATCAGGCAATCCAGATGCACGGTGCAACCGGCGTCTCCCAGTGGACTCCGCTTGCGGGCATGTACACCGGGCAGCGTACCTTGCGCCTGGCCGACGGTCCGGATGAGGTCCATCATATGGTGGTTGGACGTGCGGAAGTCCAGAAGTATGGGCTGTGGTAAGGGTGTAGGTTCCTCGGGAGGAAAGTATTCCTCCTGGGTCCATTGATTTGGATCAATGACATGTTGGCGCTGGGCGTGGAGTATAGAGGGATGCCCATACTCGCGATTAACCTGGATAAGGATCAGTCAGATGCCATCACCTGTGAACTCGGGGAAATTGTCTGCACGGTAAATAGTCTTGAGCTGGCCTGTGAACTGGTCCGGGAAGAAGATTTCACGACGATCGTTTATCGCATAAGCAATGGCAGTCCCGATCTGAAAGAAATTACGAATCTAGTCGGTCTGACGTTAGTCTCCACAAGAATTATCCTGATTGGTCAATCCGATCTGCTGGCAAGGCGCAATGATTGGCGTGGTCTGGGGGTGGAATTTCTGCCAAGCCCGACCGTCGATGAGCTGGTAGATGGTATTCGGGCGAGGAGAGTTAGCACCACGACGCAGATGTAGGTGTCATCCGGGTCTTCATCCTGCTGGACCCTTTTCAGCCGACCTTAAACTTCTATCTTATGGGCCGCAATTCCGATCAAGATGATGATAATGCCGCTAACAGAAATCGTTGCGGCGATCGCCGCGATTGTAAAAACCAGATCACCCACGTTTTTGCTCCTGTCGAATGATAAGTAGCGAAGAGCGGTCCCGTGGGGAAACGGGATCCACTTGAAACAAGGTTAGCAGCAGGATCTGGAGGAGAAATTGACATGGATCAGTCTTTTGAAAGGACAAAATTCCAGGACGAAACCTTCCACCTATGGTAACTGATCGACATCTTCCGAAAGCTCGAGCTGTTCCAGCAAATTAATGGCGACGGCAATAAAATCGCTGCTGGTAACAATGCCGAGCAGCTGGTTATTTTCCACCACAGGCAGACAGCCTATTTTGTGACATTCGAGCATGAGCGCGGCTGAGCGAACATTCATTTCCCGGGTGACTGTTTCAACGCCTGTTCGCATGATGTCGCGGACCTGGGTGTTTGAATATATGGATTTCTGGTTTTCAGAAGTCACGGGAGTTGCGGACAACAGGTCGCGATGGCTGACGATACCCAACAGTTCGCCGTCATTTACGATTGGAACATGACGGATGTTCCTGGTTCTCATCAGGTTATGGAGATCAAACAGGCAGGCCTCTGCTTCAAGCGTAAATAGGTTTGTCGTCATAATCTCATCAATGATGATCATATCGGGCTCCTTATATCCAAAATACATTTGGCTTCTCGCCAGCAGCTGGTCTTGTGACCGGGTGATCTGAATTACTTCAGGACATCCAGAACCCAGTGTGCAGTAAGGATGGGGGATACTCATTGATGCAGGTCAATGCTCGCAATTACCGGTGTGGAAAATTTTATCGTGGCGGGTTTCCTTTTATTAAGTGATGTAGGTCAAGGCAAGTTCCTGGGGCAGAGCACAAACTATTAATCGACGGAGGAATCTCTGGAGTTCTCTTTGTGTCCGGTTTCTAAATGCGACTTCAACCGGTCGATGCAACACATTGGTTAAATCGTTGAGCCGGTGTTTCAAATCCTAACGTCTTTCTAGGTCGTTCGTTAAGTTGTCTTGCAATCGAATTAAGCTTTGCTTGTGAGTGAAC